>SKXH01000011.1 GCA_007128495.1 Bacteroidota bacterium | reverse complement strand
TATGGAGTATGATTTTCAGTTAAAGGTTGAGGTACAGTCAGCGTCACTAACCACCACAGAATATTTTAAAGTATATCCGGCAAATAATGAAAATATTGTGTGTCCCGAATGGGTTGGTGAAAAAGATGTCGCTTCAGCAGAAGTGGAGGTAATTCCCGAACATTATACTGTTGCGGACAATTATCCCAATCCCTTTAACCCCGTAACAACAATCCGCTACGAACTCCCCGAACCTTCAAACGTCACCCTCATCATCTACGACATGATGGGCCGTGAGGTACGCCGTTTGGTGAACGATGTCGTACAGCCCGGCTACCACACCGCAACGTGGGACAGCCGTAACAACGCCGGCGCCGTTGTATCTTCGGGTATGTACCTCTACCGCTTCACGGCAACGCCTTCGGGAAGTGAGAGTGAGTTTACGGGTATAACGAAGTCGAATACGATGCTGTTGGTGAAGTGATTTTTATAGTACAATTTCATAAATGTTAAATCTCGATGTGAGTGTCGGGAAATAACTGTGGGGACGTTACCCCGGCATATAATATTTATCCAATCAGACGATTATCGTTTGTTGCCGGGGTAACGTCCTTACTCCGAATGAACTTTTCCGATTGCGCCTTTTCAGGGCTATGATTCGCTCCGATGTTTTCTACACAGGGCTTCACCTTGTGCTTCCCGATAACTATCGGGGGGCGCTCCTTCAGAGTTTTTTCTTATGTGTTTTTTCCCTTTCTCTTTAATAACTCTTGCGTTCTTTGCTTTCCCGCGTTTTATACATCCGTTCAGCTTGATTGAATTTATGATTTAACGCAGAGTTCGCAGAGGACGCAAAGGATTTTTGAATCTGACCTCCACCAAAAAGACGTCGGACGGGTCTGATCTTCGGGCTCCGGTTTCCATCAATCGATTTTTAATTGTTTTGCCCCAAATAGTTTTGTCATATAACCGGTTCACGGTGAACCCGGCCGTAGATGAGAATGAGTTTACAGATATATCTGAACCAAATATCAAGCTGCGGCCGAAATGAAAGGTTTGGTGGAACCTTGAAATTATAATTAAACTTGCAATTAAAAATAACTTCCATTAACTTCATTTAAATTAATCATAATAGTACTTTAGCATTACGATATACACGAATGCAATCTCAGACGCAAATACAATTATCCACGGAAACGAAAGAAAAGCTCGCCCGGGAGGGAGTTGTTGTGGTGTATTACTTCGGTTCACGTGCATCGGGTGCAGGTTCGTTTTTCTCAGATATCGATATCGGGATCGTGATGGAAGACAAGCGGCATATTCAGCAAGACATTGGCAAACTTCACCTTGCAATTTATGATATTTTATCTTCGGATATACCGGATAAGCCGGACGGTCCCAAACTCGACCTGTCCTTTTTACAAAAAGCCAATCCGGGGCTCGGGATGAAAGCGATACGGGACGGTATCGTACTCTTCGAATCCGACCCGCGGCTGCGCTGCGATTTCGAGGAGTATATATTCCGGATGTACAACGATTATCTGAAATTACAACGCGAGTTCGAAGAAGCAACCTTTCAGGCATTTAAACAAACAACATAGATATGAATATTGGCGATTATCAGAGAATCGCTGAGTGAACTCGAACAAATGGCGAAAATGCCGGAAAAAGACTTCTTATCGGATAAAAAGAACTTTGCCCTGTCGGAACACTACTTGCGGCGTTCATTGGAAGCTGTTTTCGATATTGCGGGTCATTTAGCATCCCGCTTTCCGATGGCGCCGGGTAAAAGACCTGCAACCTACAAAGAATTAGCCATAACGCTGGCAGAAAAAAATATAGTTGACGATCATTTCGGAAAAAATATTTTAACGAAGATGGCAGGATACAGAAACAGAATGGTACATTTCTATGATGAGATTACACAGGAAGAAATGTACACAATTCTTCAGGAAAGATTATCCGATATTGAGCAGTTTGCTGCAGCAGTGGTTGACATACTGAAAAATCCCGGGAAGTATAATCTTACCGTTGCCGATACTTAGTATTATATAGTTTTATTATTATTTCTTCTTGTTTTGTATAATCTGGAAGTTACCATGACGGTTACCATTTCAGAACTAACGGAATTCGATACCAAGTTTATCTGAGTCGCCTCCAGTGCCGGACCTATCCTTCTGGAATCGATTGCCGGTGAATCCTACCAGTACCGTTGTCTCCTCGGGTATGTACCTGTACCGCTTTATGGCAACGCCGGCGGGAGAGGCGAGTGAGTTTACGGGTATAACAGAGTCGAATACTATGCTGCTGGTCAAGTGAGATTAAAGTAAAAGTTCATAATTGTTATTTTCCGATGCAAATATAGAAAATAACTGTGGGGACGTTACCCGACAATTACATTAAATTTTCGTGCTGTATTTGAATTGAATGTCGGGGTAACGTCCTTACTCCGCAGTAACGTTTTGATTACGCCCTATCAGGGCTATGATTCGCTCCGATGTTTTCTACACAGGGTTTCACCCTGTGCTTCCCCGATGGTTATCGGGGGCGCTCCTTCGGAGCTTTTATGATGTTGTTTTTTATTTCACGCAGCATCCGCAGAGTACACACCAAAATTATTGTATATTCGATCACCGATCTCTGATTCCCGACTCCTGTCTCCTGTCTCCTGTCTCCTGTCTCCTGACTCCTTCTTCTCCCCTCATTCCTCCAGCGTCGAAATATCCCCCTCAGAGAGCCCTTGCGCTCTCGCCTTCAAAACCCGGCGCATAATTTTACCGGAGCGTGTCTTCGGCAGTGAATCGACAAAGTTGATCTTCTCCGGCTTTGCTATCGGTCCGAGATGTTTGGCGACGTGCTGTATCAGTTCTTCGTTTAATTCGTCATTGCCGTTATAACCTGCACGGAGAATACAGTAGACGTGAATTGCCTGTCCCTTAACTTCGTGCGGCAATCCGATCGCCGCCGCTTCAGCAATTGCGGGGTGGCTGACCATCGCACTCTCGACTTCCGCCGTACCCAGGCGATAACCCGATACTTTGAGCACATCATCCACCCGTCCGATGATCCAGTAATAACCGTCTTTATCCCGTTTAGCCGAATCGCCGGTCAAGTACTTGCCCGGATATTTGCTCCAGTACTGTTCCACATACCGGTCGGGGTCTTTGTAGATTGTCCGCATCATCGAAGGCCATGGATTTTTCAATACAAGATTCCCTTCTTCACCATCGGGTACGGGATTGCCTTCTTCATCGAGTATCTCCGCTTCCTGTCCGAAGAACGGACGTGTACCCGACCCGGGTTTTAACGGTACCGTCGGTGTCGGTGTGATCATGAAGCTGCCGGTCTCGGTCTGCCACCATGTATCCATGATCGGGCAGCGTTCGTTGCCGATGACGCGGTGATACCATTTCCATGCTTCGGGGTTGATCGGTTCGCCGACGGAACCGAGCAGCCGGAGCGATGTAAGGTTATGTTTCTTCGGCCATGACTCACCGAAGCGCATCAATCCGCGAATAGCCGTAGGTGCAGTGTAAAACACGCTAATGCCGTATTTCTCAATTAACGCCCACCACCGGTTTGGATATGGATAGGTTGGTGCGCCTTCGTACATAAACGTTGTTGCACCCATTAATAACGGACCATATACAATATAAGAATGTCCGGTTACCCAGCCCGGATCGGCTGCACACCACCAGCGATCCTGGTCGGTGAGATCGAATACATATTTAAGCGATGTGTAAACACCCACCATGTAGCCGCCGTGAACGTGGAGGATTGCTTTCGGTTTGCCGGTCGTTCCCGATGTATATAATAGGTACAGCGGATCTTCAGCATCCATCTGTTCGGTTTCGCAGAAGCCGTTGGCTATAGGAAGTTTGATAAGTTCGTGATACCAGTAGTCACGCCCCGGCTCCATGCGCACGTCGTGTCCGGTGCGTTTCACGGCTATCACCGATTCAATCGACGGACACTTTCGCAACGATGCATCCACAATCTTTTTCAGCTCGACGATTTTGCCATTCATCCAGCCGCCATCTGCCGTGATGACCAGTTTAGACTGTGAGTCGTCGATGCGTTCCTGCAATGCATCCTGACTGAATCCTCCATAAACCACCGAGTGCACCGCGCCGACCTTTGCACAAGCGAGCATAGCGATGATAATTTCGGGTATGCGGGGCATGTAAATCGTTACACGGTCACCCTTTTGAATGCCCATCGCACGCAGTACGTTGCCGAATTGCGATACCTCCCGGTTCAGCGCGAAGTAGGACATCGTTCTCACATCACCGTCTTCACCAACCCAGATTAACGCAAGTTTATTTTTACGATATGTCTTCTGATGGCGGTCAACTGCATTAAGGACGATGTTTGTTTTTGCACCGGTATACCATTTGAAGAACGGTTTCCCGGAGTCGTCAAGTACTTTATCCCATTTTTGATACCACTCGAGTTCCTCTGCTTCTTTCTCCCAGAAACCTTCGAGGTCTTTTGCGGCAAAATCTGCGAGGTCGTTCCAATTTTTAAGTCGTGCTTGCTGTATAACTTCTTCCGATGGATAAAAAATTTCTTCGTCGATTTTATTTGAATTCGACATGCATCCTCCTTTATTGTATGGAAGGTATAAAATTTAGTTGTTTGCAACACTCTACGACCGGTTAATCACAAGTAGCTATAGTATAGAGGTTGTCGGGTAAAAAATCAACAAATTGATAACATTACTCCCGGCGCCATCGATCAATCGCTTTAACACCCAATCACTCATTATTTGCTTTATATACGTGGCTCGTTAAAAAGACGGTGGATAGAAAATTGTATCGGATTGGATAAAGACCGTCTAAAGTTAAAAGAAAATATCTGAATATTGAAAAAACATCTCGAGTTCGTGATATGTTTTATTTCTATGATAATTTTGGGGAAATGAGTTGTAAAGTAAAAATACCGTGTTTAAGGGATTGATTTTTCCCGGAGATTTCTCTATATATATAATATAAAAATCGCTCATATGGTCAAACATTTTTCACTTTCGATTGTATTATTAAAAAGCACCGGTACACGAAGATTATTATTTAATCAAACGGCACATTTTCTAAAACGGTAAATACTAATCACGGCAATTAGGTTGTAGGATAAAACAATCTGCAAGGTAATTGTTGTAATAATTACACACCTTAGGAGGTACGATGGGTAGCCGGATCGGTATTACATCGTATGTGTATTTATTTTTGTTGTTGAATTTGTTCCTGCCATTCACGTTACATTCTCAGGCACTCTCTCTCCGTACGTATGATTCCGGTGACGGGTTAATTCGATCTATGGTCATTTCGATTTATCAGGATTCGAGAGGATTCCTCTGGGTAGGAACCAGCGATGGATTAGCACGGTTTGACGGTACTGAATTTCATACCTATACGACCGTCGATGGACTTGCCAACAATTATATAAACGAAATAATTGAGGATCGCAACGGCTCAATTTGGATAGCAACTGCTGCCGGATTGAGTAGATACGAAGAAGGAAAATTTACAAGTTACGTAATTGAGGACGGGCTTCCGAGCAATAGCGTGCTTTCGCTGTTGCCGGTTGATGATACTATCTGGATAGGTACGGGTGATGGGATCAGTTCATTTGCAATTGAAGATAGAGATGTTGTGTCGGTGAACACAAATTACGGATTGGAGGGAATGTTTGTAAGGGCACTGCTGCTCGATTCCCGGCAACGTGTATGGGCCGGGACAGATAGAGGACTTTACTATTTATCGGGAGATGAATTTCTGCCGTATATGCCTGAACAGGATAAACTTCATATTCAAATACATGATATGACGAAAGGTAAAAACGGCACTCTCTGGATAGCATCGATGGGTGATGGTGTGGTGGTAGTTCAAGAGAACGGAATACTAACACAGTACACTCGTGCACACGGTTTACCAAGCAACAGGGTGGTTGCTATAACACGTGACCGGAACGATTATATCTGGGCGGGAACATTCGGAGGTGGTGCAATACGTATCTCACCGGATGGTGACCGGAAAATAATTTCGACGGAGCAGGGACTGCGAAGTTCTACTGTCAGAACAGTAACAGAGGATAAAGAAGGAAACATTTGGTTCGGTACTCACAATGGATTAACGAGATTTACAACAGATGCGATTCAATATTACACGACCGAACACGGTCTTTCCGGTAACATGGTAACAACAATTTTACAGGATAATGATGGTGCCATGTGGTTCGGAACGTACGGTTCGGGCGTCAGCGTGCTTCGCGACGGTGAGTTTGATTCATATACAACGGAGGATGGTTTACCGTTCAATGTTATACGGGCACTTCATCAATCACGTGACGGCACCATCTGGATAGCAACTCATCGCGGTGTAAGCAAATATTCCAATGGCAGATTCATTAATTATTCGGAAAAAGAGGGATTACCCTACCATGTTATTCTTTCTATGCTGGAGGATAGAAATCGGAGAATGTGGTTCGGTACGTATGGAGGCGGGGTAAGTGTATTTAACCATAATGAGTTCAGAACCTTTACTCATGAAAACGGGGTAGGGAGTAACGTTGTATATACTATTGACGAGGATGATGAGGGAGTGCTCTGGTTTGGGACGAATTGCGGCGTGGCTCGAAAAATGGAAAATTCATCCCGGTATTATCACGTAGAAGACGGACTTCCTTCGGATACTGTTCGTGCGATACTCGTCGATGATGAGGGAGTATGGTTCTGTACCGATCGGGGTATTGCATTTTACGACGAGGGTTCTCTTATTTCTTATACGACAGAAGATGGCTTAGCGGATAATCGATGTCGATTTATGATTTTTGATGATAACAAAGATCTCTGGATCGGTACCAATCGAGGAGTATCGAGATTTGACGGTGTATCGTTTCAAAATTATAATGTGGAAGCCAGTCTTCATACCAACGAAATGAATACAAATGCGGCATACAACGATTCGGAAGGTAATCTCTGGTTTGGGACCGCTGAAGGTATCATCCGGATTATACCGGAGCATATGCCGACTGTTGAGATCCCGCCTCCGGTGTATATTACCGGGACCCGCGTTTATGATGAGGAATATCCAACCACGCAACCATTAGATTTAAAACATAATGAAAATAATGTTCAAATATCATTTGTCGGGTTACATTTATCGGCTCCCGAAGCAACAACATACCACTACAAACTCGTCGGTATGGATTCAGATTGGAAGGAGACTCAAATCGGTACAGTGAATTATCCATCGCTCCGTCACGGCGAATATACATTTAAGGTTGTGGCAGTGAATAAAGAGGGCATTGAAAGTGTTGAACCGGCAACATTTTCATTTGCAATTTCACCGCCGTTCTGGTTATCGTGGTGGTTTCTAACACTTGGGGGATTAGCAATTATTGGTATCGCAGTAGCCGTTCATCGCTACCGGCTTTCGAAAGTGCTTGAGCTTCAACGGCTCAGGACACGCATCGCAAGTGATCTTCATGATGACGTGGGGTCCACACTAACCAAAATTTCTTTATATAGCGAGCTTGTTCATGATGAGGAAGATAGAGAAAAAATGCAAAACCGGGCAAAAAAAATCGGAACAATGACCCGCGAAGTTATTTCAACGCTCGGCGATGTAGTCTGGTCTATAGATGCAAGGAATGACACGGTGGAGAATCTTGTCAAACGTATGAAAGAGTTTGCGCATACTGTGTTGTCTGTGCAGGGAGTTTCCGTATCATTTAGAACCGTCGGTTTGAATGAAAAAAAACGATTGCCGCTTCAGATGCGGCAAAATTTATTTCTCGTCTTCAAAGAGGCGATTAATAATGTTGCCAGACATTCGAAGGCAACAGAGGTGAAAATCGAATTACGAATGGATAACTCAAATTTAATTATGAGGATACAGGATGATGGAATAGGTCTCCATCCCGATCCGAATGGCTGCGGACACGGACTTCGTAATATGGATATGAGAGCAAAGGATATGAACGGTGAATTATTGATTGTCAATAAGAAAGGGACGAATATAACGATAAAAGTGCCGGCACAGTAAAAACTACATCTTTATGGGGTGGCGTAAAAGTTATGAGTTTCGTAGATTTCGACATGATTTCAATTGCTATTATCGAAGACGATGCCGAGATACGCGAGGCACTCTGCCGCTATTTAGGAAAGCAGGGACACTTCTATTGTGAGTGTGCGGTGGACTCGGTTGAATCATTTCTCGATACATTGGATGAAGATAAGCTTCCCAACATTATTCTCATGGATATCGGGTTGCCGGGTATGTCGGGAATCAGCGGAATAAAAATTATCAAAGAGCGTTATCCCGACATTGATATTATAATGCTGACAGTGTACAACGATCCCGACAAAATTTTTGATTCTCTCTGTGCAGGTGCGTCGGGATATTTGTTGAAAACAACCCCGCTTTCAGAAATACGGGATGCAATCGGCGAATTATATTACGGCGGTTCTCCGATGTCGCCGGAAATTGCCCGCAAAGTAGTTGATTTTTTTCATCCCAAAGTTTCCGGGCAGCGGGAATCTCCTCTCACCGACCGCGAAAAGGAGATAATTGCAGGCATGGTGGACGGGTTGAGCTATAAGATGATCGCCAATCATTTAAATATTTCAATCGAGACCGTTCGCTATCATATCAAAAATATTTATAAAAAACTGCACGTCCATTCCAAAGCACAGGTTATTAGTAAGTCGTTGCGGGGAGAGATATAGTGTTTGTTTATTGTTAAATCCCGATGCATATCGGGGTTAATGACAAAATGATTATATAATAACAATAATCGAACACCGGAAAACACCGCCCCAACACCGAATTGATAAGATAATTTCTGCTTCCATCGACCAAACCAATCACATAATCAACCATTCATTCAATCTCTGGCCTTTAATACAGAGTAAATACCACTTATGCTAAATAAAAACTGTTGTTTAGCTCCTTTTCCGATACCCACATCTTTATGGGATTGCGTTTTTCCATATAGTACTGTAGGATGTATTGATACTGTTTGTAATGTTGTACAGTCAATATATAGAGGTTAATTTTATGAAGGTTTTAGTAGTATTTTTCGCAACATATTTTACATTTTTCTTCTCTTCCGGTCATATCATGCAAACCGATACGACAATCGATGTTTTCGTGCATGACAGTTACACGGAAACACCTCTGGATTCCGCACTCGTTACGGTTTTTCACGATGATGTCATAATCGATTCCGTGTATACCGATGAAACCGGACATGCGCACGTGCAGGTCACACCGACCGGTGTGGAAGAAACACAGCCGGGAATACCCGCCTCGTTTACCGTAAGTGAAAATTATCCCAATCCCTTTCAAAATGAAACACAGATAGATTTTGATGTACCGGAACATCAGAGTATTCATGCTGAAGTGTACAACGTACTCGGACAACGGGTGTTTTCAAGGGACTTCACCCTTTCAGCTGGTTTTTATACTATGAGCATTTCATTGGTTCATCTGCCTGCAGGCGCGTATTTTATTCGTTTCAACGGATATGAGCAGGAGACTGTAAAGATAATGAAGGTAGGAGGCGATGTGCTATTTGATGGCGGTATAATGGGCAGAGGGAATATGGAGGTAACCGGTCGCAGCGGTATTATAGCCGCGCCGCTGAAAAAACTTGTGGAAGAAGGCGGCGAATTTACACTGCGTGTTGAGAGAGAGCGGTATGGACCGTGGACTGTGACCGAAGAACTTGAATCTAATCAGGAAATAAATGTACCACTCGATCGATTGAATAAAGTTACATTTCTTGCGCAGTACAATGACAGAGTGGATTTTGAGAAGGACGTAATGGTTGAGGCAATCACGCTTGATGACTTCTCGACGACAATTACGACGCCGGATTCTTTAATATTGAAATCGGGTTTTTATCACCTGCTGGGTTCAACGGATACAACTTATGTCGATGACAAGGTGGAGATTCCATCGGTGGATACGAATATTGTATTAACTGTCGAAGTTGATATTGATGATGATGAGTTGATTGCAGAGTTCGTTCACAATCCGCCCCGGGTTGAGCGTGCTTTTATTCAGCGGGTGGACGAACGGGAGGCGGAGGGCAACACAAGGTTCGTGGTTGAGTTCGAGCGGGACGAACGATTGGAAGAACATAGACGCAGGATCCCTATTCAGTTTGGCAGGGACATTGTAGTTTTACGAGACGATGGTGAAGGTGCCGATGAGCGTGATGGAGACGGGCTTTACTCAGCATATATCGACGTGGAGATTGGGGTGCTTGAGGAGGCAAACCGACGCATCGAAATGGCACACCAAGATTTTGTACCTGTTTACAGGGGAAGGAAACGTGTGACCGAGCGGAGGTCGCAACCTTTCAATGTGGTTGGATTTCAGGAAGGAGAGTTAATTGAAATCTCAGCACCAGTTGTTACTGTCGATCAAATTCCTGAGAATTCGCTTATTATTACGGATGTGGATGTGGTTCAGGATCCGAACCGCACATACGATCCATGTGCGGAATACCATGGGGCGGCGGGTGGCAATCCCAATGGCGTCTGGACGTTCGCTCATTTGATGAGAGAGTTGGCGAACGAAGTCGAGACAGGCATCGATCCGTCCGAGTTTGTGGTCCAATGGCTGGAATCCTGGGAAGAGGGGCAGACCGTGAACAATTTTTCAGTGCCTGCAATTCCGAACGTTGAACGGCTCAGGATCCTCGAACAATGGATCGAGGCGAGCGGTGGTACGGACGAGCCTCTCGATCTCTCGATAGCTCCGTTTCGCCTGCAAGCGATCATCAACCGTGTTGACCTGCGCGAGAATCTTCTGTTTGGACCAGGTAACGGTGGAGAGGGGCGCTTCGTATTCCGGGCACTAAATGTCCATAGGGACGAAGACGGCAAAGTCGAATCGTGCGAAGATGCCCAGATAACCATTATATTCGAGTACGGCGTACGGAAAGAGACCTGCGAATCCGTGCAAAACTTGGGCAAAGAGTGGTACAACCTGGGTACGTACATCCCGGGGACGGAAGCATACAACGCTGCTCTGGAGGAGATTACAGAGCAGTTCGTGATAGCTGGCGCCGATCCGGCAAAACCTAATGGAAGCTCGCTGAACCAGATACGTATGAGTTACGGTTTGTCGAACTCGTGGGGAATGCGTGAGTTTCGCCTCCTGGATGATCCAGGTGGCTTAGTACACGTCACGTTAAAGCAGACTCCTCAACTCGCCATATGGCCAGATAGTCAGCCGGAACTCGTAAACCGGGTAGTCGACTTCATTACCCAGCGTGCCGAAGCGATTGCGGACAACGATTACGAAGTGCCGCTTGAGTACCAAGGAGAACCATTCCGCGCGGGCTATACACGTTTTCACTATTCGATCTCAATAAGTCCGTCATTTGAAGAACCGGTGTTGCTGCCTAACCCGAAATTCGGACAACCGGGTGAAGCGGAAAAGCTCGATCCACGGCACACCTTCTCGCTCAACACCTGCACCGCGTGCCACGCTGCGGAGACATCAACCCAATGGATACATATCAAAGGCCGGGCTCATGGCGAAGAGTCCGACCTTTCTGATTTCATGACCGGCATTGAGGTCATCGATCCCGCGCTCGGTAAGGAGGAAGCAATCGGTTCTCCCAGGTACTTTAACGAGCTTGAAAGACGGAGCAAAGATCTTGATATGTTGGTAAATTCAAGTTGCACAATTGGACTGCCGCCGTTCGAATTGTTTTTTGAACCGCTCAGGATGGCACATTAATAGCTGTTGTTAGAAGTGTCTGGTAATCGTATTCTATATTTAGATTACCGCAAATAATGACCCGACACCGAGCTTTACCAATGCATCCATGCACCCATACATCCATGCACTCATGCCGGCATCCACTCCCTAAGCGAACCGTCGTTATTTTTATAAAACTTTGTTATTACTAATCTTACATCCTACATCTTTATGGGGTTGTAAAAAAAATGTTTTTTTTCTATCCTATAGCTTTTCAGGAACTCTCAAACTCCTGCAGAGAAAACATAGTAGCGTGCTAAAAATTAATTTATACGTTGGTATATCCGGTTATGCTGCGTATTAATTTGTACTCTTTCCATTAACTCAATCTAAAAGGGAGGGACCATGCCTGTCCGAACCGCTTCTATTCGTCTTTTCTCCTGTTGTTATCTCGTGTTGATCAGTTCAATCCTAATTTTCCAACCATATCCGTTACTTGCTCAACAGGATAATGGAATAAGTCAAAATACACCGGCGGAGAGTTCCGGTCTCGAATTTGATACACTTCAGATCGAAGATGTGTATGGAGAGAGGTATGAGTACACCGGCCAGATTCTGAACGGTAAGGCATACGGCACCGGCGAAGCTCAATACGGGAATGGTTCTCATTATAAGGGGGAGTTTTTCAATAACACATTTTATGGCAAAGGTGTATATACATCTGCCAACGGTGATGTCTACGATGGGGAGTTCAAGCATGATCTCTTTCACGGTTATGGCACCTATACATGGTCAGATGGAGATATCTATGAAGGACAGTGGAAACTCGGTCGTAAACACGGGGAAGGAACGTACCGTAAGAAGAACGGAAATATATACAGGGGGGAATGGTATGACGGAGTTGAACACGGACAGGGTGAGCTCGTAGAAAATAACGGTGACAGATATCGGGGTGAGTGGAAGGAAGGAGAAAAGCACGGTTTCGGCAGATATGAATTCAGCAACGGTGATTTTTATCAGGGTGAATTCCGGAGTAATACCTTCGATGGTAAAGGTATGTTTGTGGCAGCCGATGGCTCGGTATACATCGGTGAGTGGAAAGAAGGTAAACACCATGGCAGGGGATTGTATGAAAACGAGAAGGGAGAATTATATGTCGGGGAAATTGATAACGGGGAACGTTTGGGAAAAGGTGCCTTCTGGTGGAGTTATGATAGAAAATATATGGGCGAGTTTTATCACGGACAGTTTCACGGAGATGGTATATATATCGATTACATCGCTCCCGTAAAACTTATGGGAGAATGGATTGCAGGTGAATACCAGACAGATGAATGAAAATATTTTCCAAATATATGAGAGGTACACCTACGACAAAAAAACAAACGTTCAGGTATGCGGTTACGGAAGTCTATAAAAAATTTATGTCCGCAGCTAAGAGCGGCGATGTTGATGCTTTGACCGGATTATACACCGATGATGCTCAGATATTTCCTCCAGACAATGATGCTGTGAGCGGAAAAGATGCCATCCGTGAACTCGCGAAGGCAGTAAGGGGAATGGGAATTCATGAAATAGAAG
>SKXH01000176.1 GCA_007128495.1 Bacteroidota bacterium | reverse complement strand
TCGGCAGTTGAACCGGGCAGAGCAACCATGGTATCACACATATTCGGGTTTCCGGGTGATTTGTATTAAAGCGTTTAAAAAATATTTGCAGGAACTTAAAATGTTTGAAAACTACTGTACAAGTTAACTCAATATAAATTTCGAGCCAAAATAATTTGGCTCTTACAGATCTTACATAAATTCGCTCTATTTACACAATCTCTCGAGCAAAAAGAATCGTTTTGCCCATAAAAGTTTTGCCTAATATATCACCTCAATTCTCCACAATAATCCATGAGTTCACAATATAATCCCCTTCAACTTCATAGATAACTACCGCTTCAAGTTTATCGACACCGGGTATGCCGGTAATCAGTTCTTCATCGATTACTATGTTTCCGAGAACCATTCTATTGGTAATTTTTGCATGCAGTTCCGGTGCTTCGTCGAACCGTTGTTTATATCGTTCGTAAATCTCTTCATGCCCCGATGCAAGCACTTCATCGGGAAAACTGTAAACCGTCGCTTCGGGATGATAGAACGATACAAATGCATCTATATTCCGGGCATTGTAGGCGTTTACCTGTTGTTTAACCAGCGCTTTTGGGGTAACAGGTAACAGTTCTTCCGGGGAATACACGTTACCGTTGGCAATTATCTTATGGATATCGCTTGTATTCATTATATCGTCGAGAGGATCGGCATTAAGCAGCAGGAGGTCTGCATACTTTCCGGGATGGATCGTGCCGAGTCGGTCTTCCATTCCCATCAGTTTTGCGCCGTTTATAGTAGCCGTTGTTAAAATATCGGATGATGATAACCCTGCTTTTTTCATCAGTTCAAATTCACGGAATAATGCCGGGCCATGCAGCGTACCGATATTCCCCGCATCGGTCCCCGCTGCGATGGTCACCCCGCCTTCGTGAAGGAGTTTCAGGTTTTGCAATTCAGGTCGATCGTCAGGGATAGGTTGAGGATCATTCATTCTTTGTATTAACCAATCAGGCAACTTCTCTTCCGATAATGCACGTGGATGAAATAAACTTTCAATAATATCAGGATGGGCGAAGCGGAATTCCGGAATCGTAAACTTTATCTGCTGATTAAACACTTGAGGATACCGTTCGAAAACGGTAAGTGTCGGTGTATAGATTACTCCGTTCTCTCTCAAAAGCGTTATAAATTCTTCATCCACAACATTATCCGTTACACTGTGAACCAATATGCCGGCTCCCGCTTTCACGGCTGCGCGTGCGGTTTCAAGCTGCGTTGCATGTACGGATACGCTGATACCGTATTTGCGGCTTTCATCAACAACGGCTTCAACGATGGGCAGGGAATCTTCAACGGTTCTGCCGCGTGTAACAATGTACCAGATCTTTATGAGATCGGTATCGTGTTCAGCTTGTTCCCGTACAAGCCCGCGCGCTTCTTCCGGTGTATCGACTTCTATTATGGGAGAATCACCGGTAGTCAATGCATCCGGCTGGTATGTGGATATTAACGGTCCGGCAACGATTACACGGGGCGCGGCATCTTCTTCGGACGCTTTTCTGCGGACGTCGAAATTCCACATCGGTCCGCCCACATCGACAACCGATGTTACACCGCTTCGCAGGTACCGTGCAAAAGTATCATTCAGATTATCCCGTATCCATTGGAGCTCTTTATCCTCGTATGGTACTACTTCGCGCAGGTCGATTATATCGGGACGGGTATATAATCCGCCCGATTGAAAGAAGTGAATGTGCGTATCGATCAACCCCGGAATAATCCACTTCCCATCCGCCTCTATCACACGCGCCCCCTCCGGAATCGGGACATCATCCGGGGCTCCGGCGGCTGTTATTACCGCATCCTCTATAATAATAACTGAATTCTCAAGCGGAGCTGAGCCATCGGTGTTAACAATTTTTCCTCCGACTATGGCGATTGGTGTTTGTTGGGATATTCCGCTAATCGGCAGGAAAATAAAGAGGACAATAATGGTAAACAGATGGTGTGTTTTCATAGTGATGGTTCCTCGTATTTATATAGAGATAAAATAGAAGTATTTACAATATGTTAGTTTCAACGATAAATTACAATAATACTTGATTTTCGTTAAAAATAGTTGTAAAATTACGAATCAAATAAACAGTACACCGTTTATGCTCCAGGACCCGGCTTTTCTTCGGTGGTTTTTCAAAAGATAGCTGTTAATATCTACCGCTCCATCAAGATCGTCAGCCGCACCGTGAGAGTTATAAATGTGGTTGTACGGTCTGTCATTACAACGGCAGACATTTTTTGAAGAACTATTACAAAGGAGATGTTCCAGATGGAAAAAGGAACAGTCAAGTGGTTCAACACCTCCAAGGGATACGGATTTATTAAACGTGAATCCGGTGAAGATGTGTTCGTTCACTACCGCTCGATCGCCGGTGATGGATTTAAGAATCTTGAGGACGGCGATCAGGTAGAGTTCGAAGTAGAACAGGGTGAAAAAGGATTGCAGGCGTTGAACGTACGAAAGGTCCAGTAACGACACTTTCGATACTATAGTATACCCCGGATTATTGCAATCCGGGGTTTTTTATTTTTTATGTAAGTATCTGCACCGCCGTTACCTTATACTCAGGCGTAGAAGTAAATCGATCTCGAGTCGGGTTTGTTATCTTATTTACAAAATTTTCGGAAGAATGAAATGTAGTAAAAAGCTCGCCGGATCTGACACTATTGTTTACCCGCAGTGTCAGTTCTGTTTCTCCGTATCGACTCTTAACTCCTACTTTTTGTCCCTCCACTACGTTCAGTTTGTGTGCATCCTCGGTAGACATATATAAGAAATCTTCCGGGTATAATAATTTATTTGCGGTGCGCATGGTCATCGTTCCGGCATTGAATTGATATAACGTTCGCCCGGTGATAAGTATAAATGGAAATTCCTCATCTGAAGTCTCATCGATGGAAAAATGAGTTATCTCTCTGAAATTCGTCTTTTTACCGTGAGGAAACTCCTCACCGTGGAGCATAGTGGTGCCCGGGTGGTTTTCATCGGGGCAGGGCCATTGTATGCCGCCGTTTTCCATTCGACTGTAGGTTATTCCGTTGCCTGCATCCCACACTTTGCGAATCTCATTCCAGATTTCTTCAGCAGAAGAAAAATCAAACAGTTCACCTTTATCCATTACTCCGGCAAGATCGCATATGATTTCCCAGTCGGCTTTTACATTTTCGGGCGGTTCAACGGCTTTTCGTATTCGGCTTACCCGTCGTTCACCATTCATAAAGGTACCGTCTTTTTCATACGGGGATGCAACCGGAAGGAAGACCGTGCCGAACTCTTTCGCGGTTTCGGTCATGAACATATCCTGCACGATAACCATATCCATATTTTCGAAAGCTTTTTTAGAGGTCGAATCGGCGTGGGGATTTGTGAAATAGACATCGTATCCGATGAGCCACATTGCCTTTAGTTCATCCTCCATTGCCGCATCGAGCATATGCATCAGGTTACGTCCTTTATTCCTGGGAAGAGGTGCGTTCCATACCTTCTCAAATTTTTCCCGCCCTTTTTCAACGGGGATAAATCCCGTAAGGTTGCCGGGTTCGCAACCCATATGTGCCGAACCCTGTACGTTGTTCTGTCCGCGAAGCGGATTCACACCGGTACCGGGTTTTCCGATATTGCCTGTTAGGAGAGCTATGTTGATGAGCGTCATTACCGATTCCGAGCCCTGCG
>SKXH01000291.1 GCA_007128495.1 Bacteroidota bacterium | reverse complement strand
GGCTCTTCAAGTTTTACAGATACATCGTGTATATCAACGCTCACGCGGGAGGATGCGAAGGCCTGCCCCTCATCACTATCCTCGATAATGAGAGCGGGGTTTTCCTCGGGAACCGGTATGATTTCCCGGTATTCTGCTGCCGCATCAGGATGGGATACCGATGATTGTGATACTTCTGATTCGGCTTCAACGGTTTCCCGATTCTCCTCCGAGGCATACCTATGAGAATCGGAGGAAACACTCCCGGCATCAGATTCAGATAAATATTCAATCGGTTCAGCGTCACCGGTAGACACCATCGATTTTAGATATAAGAAAAGTACACCAGCCATGATTAATAGAGCTATGGCCAACAGGACAACTTTACCAATTGATACTCTCTTCTTTTCCTTCTTTTCCTTCTTTTCCTTGGGTTTCGGCTCTTTTTTTATTTCATTATTGTTACGGTAACTTTCATGCGTTTCTATTTTTTTTTCGAGTTTTCCGGCTATCTCGTTGTCCGGGTCGATAATGAAAATACGCCGTATTTCTTCAAGAGCACTTTTATAATTTCCTCTATCAATATACTCTTCGGCCAGCTTGACAAATTGATTTTTAAGTTTTGTAATAGCGAGATTGCGTTCAAGGATGACCGGATCATTGAGCGGTTCATCTTTATCGCTGCTCTGTACCTCATTCGATTTATCTTCTTCACGTTGATGGGCGTCATCAATTGCATGCCGGATTATTCCGGGAATCGGCTCCCGTATTTCTTTTTTATTTGAGCTTGAGCCGGGCCGTTTATTACTCAATTCAGACAGTAATTCAACCTGCTTCTCAAGTGCAATGATAAAAATATTTCGGGGATCGGAATACTTGGCATTCTTTATGGCAGCCAACGCCTTATAATAGACATCGGCGTCTATATGTCTTTTACATTCGCTAAGATGTGCAGTGATTAATTCGTGCAGCGGTTGCTCGTTCTTTTTCATTAACACGCCTCCTTATTCACTTTCTCAATACCCACCGACCGCTTTTGCTGGGGGATAGACCAATTTGAGCTGTTTTATGTGAGCACCGTTCCCCTGTAAATGTCGAATTCGTTTATTGAGCCGTATAACATCTTCATTAAGAGGATCGATCAAGTATGCTCTTGTAACTTCATCAAGCGCCTTTGTATACTCTTTTTTATCGATACATTCTTTAGCGGTGCGCAAATGAATTCTAAATGATATATCACGCTCTTCCTGGGTTGTAGACCCTACACTACGTGTCCACATCTGATTCACTTTTCCGGCATTCTCATTCCACGTTTTCCAAATTTTATGTTCGAGGTTTTCAAGTTCCGTGCGGTTCTCATCAATCATCTTGGCAAACGCTATCTCGGCAAGCGCCTCATCGAATGCTTCGGTTTTTAATAATTCTTCTGATCGTTTTATGTGATTCTGTATTTTTGCCTCACGTTCGCCTCGTTCAATATCCTGTTGTTCGTGTCGCCACGATTCGTACACTTCGCGGATTTCTGCCTCAATATCTATTCCTTCGGCGCCAATATCATTTTTCGTTTTCTGAACCGGACCATTCGCGCCTGAATGGCCGTTCTTAGGTTTGTCATCCTGACGCCGCGTACTCTTCGCCTCACTCTCTTCTATTCTGGCATAATAATTGATTAGTGCATCTTTATACTGGTTCTTTGAATTTACATTCCCAGATCGCATATCACTTCGATCGGTTGCCGATACTTTTTCCCACAACTCTTCAACTCCCCTCCATCTTTTTTCTGCCTCCTGTATCCGTTTCTTTAACATAAGAAGATCTCGATCGCCGGGATTGGATTTCAGACCGGTCTCAAGCTCCTTCATTGCTTTGGCAAAGTTTTCCTGAGCGAGATATTGTTTTGCCCGATTTGAATATGCCCGGCTCGCTTTTTCCCGCTTGGCTTTCTCCTGTTGTTTTGCATACTCGTGCTGCAATTCCTGTTCAAAAACAGTTAGTTCCTCATTAAGCGGATCAAGCATAAATGCTTTGGTCAATTCATTGCGCGCCTTATGATATTCTTTCGATTTCTTGAGCCGCCTTGCTTCGGCTATGTGATGTGCTGCTTGTCGCGTACGATCATCGGTTTCCTCTTCATGCCGGGATTTTCTTATATCTGATAGATCAGGTTTATCTTCTTTTTTTGTTTCAATTTTCTGTTGTATTGTTCCGGTTTTTTGTTGGGGCTTTTGAGGAACAACTTTTGTACGCCGTTTAGCCTGTGCTTCGACAATTTCCTGTTCGAGTTTACTGACATCCTCGTTGAACGGGTCTATAACAAAAGCAAGCGCTATATCGCCGAGTGCGCTTTCAAATTGCTCGTTCTCAAGATAGGTTCGAGCTTGGGAAAGATAACCTGCGATCCGCCTCTTTTCTTCGCGGCGCTTTTCTTTTTGTTGGAGATCCTTTCCTGTCCGTGTACGCTCTTGAGCATTCCTAATAAGCTCACGCATCTCCTCTTCCTGCTTGTGGAGTTTTTCTTCTTCCTGCTTTCGGGATTTCTCCTCTTCACTTTGCAGATAGGCATCACGCGCTTTGATTATTTCATCTTCACATTGTTGTAAAGAATTGTTTAACGGATCGATTCTGTAGGCAGTCGATATCAAACGAAGGGCATCGGAGAATTTATTTTGACGCAGATATGCTTTTGCATTATTAATTTGTTCGCGAATTTGTGATTGTGTTTCCTTACGATTTTGATTATGAATACGCTTTTCACGTTCCAATCGTTCGATTTCGGCTGCATGCTGCTCTTCTTCCATAACACGAATTCGCTGTTCGAGCTCCACAACTTCATCATGAAGTGGATCAATGACAACCACGAAAGCAAGTTCTGCCAGTGCATCATCAAGATAGCCATCGTCACACAATTTTCGTGCATGATTTAGATGCTGTATAACCTTCTCTTTTTGCGTTTTAAGTCGTGCCTCTTCTTCCTTACGTTTTTGCTCCTCGCCTTCACGCCTAATTCGCATAAGCTCGGTTTTCAGAAGTTCTTTACGTCGCTTTTCTTCCTCTTGCTTCTTATGCTCTCTCTCAGCTTCAGCTTCGCGAATTGCTGCATCATGATCAGCCCGTATCCGCTCTTCAAGTTCCGTTGCATTACTATTTGACGGATCGATCATATGTATTCTGACAACTTCATCAAGCGCACGGGTATATTCTTTATTCGCGTGATATTCTCGTGCTTTAAGAAGCAAATTATTTATCTTTTTTCGTATGGCTGCCCGATGTTGTTCATCGAGTTTTTTTGCTTCTTCTTCCTCTTGTTTAATTTTATCAATTTGCTGCTGCCGTTTTACCGCTAAGTCAGCGCTCCTCTGTGCTTCAGCTATGGAGCGCTCGGAAATCTTCTCAAGTTCAGGGGATGCGGAGGATGTATCTTTCTTATTTTTTTGGGATTTAATAACAAAACGAACACGTTCTTCATAAGCAAAAGCGTAGAGATTTTTCGGATTAAAAGTCCGGGCTTTTTGTATCTCCTCAAGGGCTTCGCTATAGTGGCCCTTTTTAACCAGTTTATCTGCACGCCGTAAATAGACAGCAACTTCTTGCAACTGATCAACCTTTGGCTGTTTTGGGGATTTGGCTTGCGGCATGATCTGATCACTCCACTCATTTAATAAAAATGATTATAGTTACGCTACACGTAAAATAGTATTTCATATTGCGTGCCATCACAGCACCAAATCGGGTTTGTTGAAAATTGTTTGATTTTAGGCATATATCTAATATTGAGGCAAAAGTATTACAAACAAAATTAGATATATTCTACAAAGTGTAGTGAAGAGTTTGGATGAATTACATGTTGCAGGTAATAATTACCGTGGGATGGGGTAAAGGTACATTTTAGAGATTATACCGCATGCCAAATATGATCATCCTGCCTGCTGGAGGCATGCCGCCATATTCTCGAGTCATATCGTTGAATATATTATAAATATTGAGAAATAACTCGTGTTCGTTCAGTATAAGATACCGGCCGAAGAAATCAACCTTCATATAGGGAGAGAACATTTTCTCATAATCACCGAACTGACGAGACCGGCCATCGTTATGCCATTCCTCAATGTCTACATCGAGACGCTCACCGACGTAGTATATATCGAAATTCAAATTAATATTCGATTGCGGTTGAATAGCAAAAAAGAATGAACCTGCTATATCGGGAATGCGAAGCAAGGTGAATTCGTGGGGATCTTCCTGCCGAAGATCAATTGCCCGGTTCCAGTGAAAAATATGTGAAATGCCAAGCTGGAGCCATTGCGTGGGGATCACCTGGGCTTCAATCTCAAGCCCGCGATTGGTTACCCTTCCGCTATTTACCCATCGATATGCATTTCTATCATTTTGCACCGGAACTGCTTGAAACGCATCGTGTGTTTCTTGCGAGAAAAACGTCGACGAAAATAGCAATCTTCCGTCTGCAAGATAATTACTTAATCCCGCCTCCCAGCCATCCATGATCTCGGCACTGAGGTCCGGATTCGGTTCTTCGACCGGCGGACGTCCGAATATCATCGAATAATGTGGATGCCGGATACCGCGGCCAACACTCCCCCGCACAATTCCGAGCCAATAGTCTGCAACCTGAAAACGGTATCCTACATTAAGAGACGGACTCATCGGGTAATTAAAAGTTTTTCCCTCCGCACGTATTTGATCCATCCGGAAACCGACCGTCACATCAAGGTTCTCGTCTGAATGAAACGACCAGCTTAAATATTTACCGATTATAGTTTGCTCCGAGCTTCCGCTGGATATCTGTTCAAAAACATTACTTTCTATTTCCCGGCGCACATCCCGTTCTCTATCTTCACGTTGCACTTCAATACCGCCTGAAAAGGTCGCGTGTTCGGTTTCTCCCATCGGGATAATAAACTTTGAATTATAATGTACCGTCGGTCGAATATGCATATCGCGTTCGCGCATAGAAACCTTTTTCTGTGTCGTTCTATTTTCACCCGAGAGAGCTACCAACTCGCTTGTTTCGTACTCCATGACGCCGTGCATGTATTCAGAGCCGACGGTAAATTTTTGTTTCCACCAGCTAAATAAATTCAAATCCATATTGACACTACCGATGCCGCGTTGCTGACGTGAAGATACGTCGGGCTGCATTAAAGTTATATCGGTAGGTGACTGGATATTTTGTGAATAGGGCCAGCCGCTATTTAAATCGCTAAACCGGAATGCACCACGCACAGAGAATTTATCTGATGGCGTTATTTGGGTACCTGCCGTAACCGCCGACATCCGGCTTTCACGATTAACCAGAACACCCTCATCACGGGTATGGCGGATAGTGATCCCCGAGGTTATTACATCGCTTCCGCCGCCGATACTACCGAAGTATTCCTGCCATAAAGGATCAAAATCGCTCGCAGAACTTTTTGCTAACCCGCCGGCTGCTGAAACGCCGGCACCGACAGATCCTTCTTTACCGGTATCGGTGTATAAGTTTATCACCCCCGACATTGCATTAGCACCATATTGTCCACTGGCCTGCGGACCCCGTAAAATCTCTATACGCGATAAGTTGTCGGTAATAAATGTTTCCCAGAAGATTCCATCAACCGGTATACCATCAACATTTATACGCACATAATCGGTCGGATTATAAACCGACCCGACTCCCCGAAATTGCAAATGGCCGGAACCTGACACCGATCCGTATTCGAAAAAAGTAACGCCGGCAACACGGGTTCTCAGCACCTGTCCTACTCCCGTTCGTCCCGGTTCCGAAATTTCGTTTTGATTTAGTGTGGCACCCGAAATACTTATACCACCGGAATGAAGGAATTGCCCGCTGTCATCAACAAATATTTCGCCGAGATTAAATATAGCCGGGTTGAGTAGAATATCTTCATTGATCGGATCGTCCGGCGTTATCTTGACTTCTTGTTCGGCGGTTTCATAGGCCACGTGACTTGCTCGCAAAGTATACCTTCCACTCGGTACATCTTGTAAGGTAAACCTACCCTCATCATTAGTTACTGTACCCAGCTGAAGTTCTTCCACGAAAATGTTGGCACGCGGTACCGGATTGCCCGTATGATAATCAACTACCTTGCCGGTTACACCACCGTTAACTTCTTCGTACTCACCGATGCGGGGAATAAGAACAATTCGCCCCGAAGAGGAAAGCATAATCTCGAGGCCGGTTCTAGACAATATCTTTTGTAGTGCAGATATGGGAGATTCTAAAAATATGGTCGTTGTAACGGGACGATTTAACTGTTCTTTATCCATACTATACACCAGAATAATCCCCGTTCTCTCTGTAAATTCTGCGAGGGCTTCACGGAGCGGTGTATTGTTAAATGCAAATGCGACTGTTTCGAGAGATTCGAGATGACCGGAATCCGGTAAATAGCTATTGGAATATAATACATTTTGGGCATAACTGTAGGTCGGCCCAGAGAGTATTAGTACACTGGCAAGTAAAATTACAATATGGAAACGTACCGCAAAATTCACCGTAAGTCCTCCTCGACTATGTTTATTACGTTATCAATAACATAATAAACTAATAAATCGGTGAAGCACTAATATCAATCAGGTTTATATAATATGTAAACGTCATCTTCCTGACGATAGCGAAGGTTAGCCGACCAGCAAATTTCATTGAGAATCTGCATAAGGGGCTCTTGGCCGAACTCACCGGTTACCCGGATGTCATCAAGACTTCTGTCTTGTAAGTCGATGCGGACATTGTAAGCACGCTCAAGATTTATGATTACATCGCTGAGCGGTGTTTGTTCAAATACAAACTCTCCGGTTCTCCACGATAAAAACTTGTTGATATCAATCGGAACCGGATCACGAGCAGGACTATTTCTTTGTTTCACACTCCTGTATCCTGCCGGTATTTGAACCGCAGTGTCAATGTCCTCATCCGCTAGACCGTCTAGTGATACAAGCCCTGTTTCAACAGCAACATCGACCTCATCCTCACGTGCTCGTATAGTAAATGCCGTTCCGATTACCCGTACAACACCGGCATCGGTCTTCACCTCAAACCCTTCAGGTACATCGGTAACATTAAAATAAGCTTCTCCGTTCAAATATACAAGTCTTGGAGCAAGCTTATCCTCATGGGGCATTACACTCAATTCGGTCTCCGCATTGAGTTGGACATAGATGTGATCTGTGATGTGTATTTCTTTTGTTTCTCCTCGTTCGGTGTTATAAAGCACACTCTCATACCGGATGGATGTGATGTCAGTCACATCATCCTGGGTAACAAAATACCATAGACCTACGCCAAACAGCAGTAAAATAACCGCCGCAGCCCTGTAAACCCAAGAAAATGAACCACTTCGGCCACTATCTTGCTTCTCGATTTCAGCCGAATTGGCCATTATTCTTTCCTCAAAATCATCCGGGCAATTGGGAACAGCGTCAAGGATGTGCCACAATTTTTCCGAATGGTTCTTGGAATCGCTATTTTTATGCGTATTTGACATAGAATTGGTTAAAATAATTCAATCAGAGCTATATAAATAGATACATTGAGTACAGGAAATTCCCTATTCATTTTCAAGGTGATGTTTTAATTTTTCCGATAAAATACTGACGGCACGCTGAATTTGATTTCCTACCGTTTTGACTGAAATATTTAATTCTTTTGCAATTTTTTTCTGGCTGATCCCCTCAAACCTGTGCATCCGGAAAATCAGTCCGCATCTTTCCGGCAGTGCCTGCAATGCATCCATTATATCCTGTTCCAATAATGTGTTTTCTATGCGGGATTTGGACTGCACATCAATCGTGGAAGAAATTGTGTCTTCAAATTCTTCACGGATGTGCGGGTTCATACTGCTGCTTATAATGGGTCGTTGTTTCTGAATGTAACGTAAACATCGATTTTTTATGGATTTGAGGAGATATCCCTGCAATGTCTCGTTCGGATGCCAGGTTTTTCGTTTATTCCATATTTCTAAAAAGAGATCCTGGACAATATCCTCAGCCATATGACGGTCACCCAGATATTGCCAGGCGTAAAAATACAATCTTCTGCCATAGAGATGCACCATTTCCCTGAACGCATCTTTATCGCCATCATTAATAAGATTGATTATACGACTTTCATCCTGTCGTGTGGTCAACTGTTTAACTTTCACTGTACCACCCTGATAATATCCGGGAATAGTTCCACAGTATGCTTTTCTTAATTATAATGTATTTTTCAAATGCAATCAATAAATACCCCGTACACTACCTCGTTTTGTTACCTTTAAATCACTCAAATGCGGCGCCCGCACACGTACTTCCAAACGATAATGCTGGTTAAATCCTGTGGGGACCCAGCTAAAGAATAACTCCCAGCAATGCAGATCACGGGTAATGGTTATCTGTGGCTGTGTAAATTCCCCCTGGAAAATATCATATCCACCGGATGCTCGAATTTGCCATTTTTCAGTCAGGTTCACAGTCCCGCTCGCTCTTATATTGGATCGTCGTCTAATATTCAATGGATTACTTTGATCGTAACTGAAATCCCACGAAACCGATAAATCCCACGGTACACCGACAGCCGGCCGATGGTGATAATCATAATAACGCACATTATTATCGTACGGGTTCATAGGATACCGCATATCACTAAAATCATAAGGCAACACACCGTTCGAAGAACCGCCGCGTAACGATGTGCTCATACTGATTCTGAAATTCAATAATCGCACAAGTGACCCGGTCTCATTAACTTGAAACCGGTCAACGATTGACCCCTGCTCACGATCAAATGCATACACTGAGAATGATGCTCCGCCGCTGATTGAAAAATTGCCGACCGAAGTTCTGAAGTTCGACGTTATATTACTAACCTGTAAGCTATCAGCGGCAAAATTATATCCGGTTGAGAGATTTAGGTTCAACAATTGATGTATGCGTTCATCATTATTGTCAGCCGTGTCGGGAGAAGCGGTTTTCATTTCAAATATGTTACCCACCGACAGCGAGATTGTCTGCTGTTCACCCGACGGGGCGCTCGAAAATGGTTGTCCGGCGTAACGATCGTATTCTATAACTTCACCGGTTTCCGGAATTACGAAAGAATCATAGTACCCCCACCAGGGTGATGAAAAATCCGGCCGGAAGTTATACGATATACTCGGGGTAACGGTATGTCGAAAGCCGGTTACATTTCCGATTCGAGGTTGAAAAATACCATAAATAGTTGTTTGCAATGATATTCCCGTATTAAAATGCCGGACCGGGAAAAATCCGCGTTCCGTCCGCGATGCTTCCACGCTGTCAACCTCATCCCAATACCGTTCCTCGCGTTCGGTAAACCACGCTTCGGTATATCGCAGATTGGGTGTATAGGTAATAAATCCTTCCCGTTGTGATGCCGATATATTTATGTTATGATTTGCACCGGCCCGGTATTCGGTCACCAGCGTCGTATCGAGAGCGCCGTTGACCTCCTGCCTCTCCTCTTCTGTAATAATATAATTGCGTGCATTACCGGAGTATGTATAACCGATTAACTCATACCACCGGTACGATTCACCCGGCGACCGATCACGGGCATCACGGCGAAACGGATATGATGTTGTTCGGTTAAAAGATAAATTCGGCAGTATCCAACGCACCTCATCGGTTTGAATGTTGTGATCGCGGTTCACGTTGACCGTCATGCTGTTGTTCGATCCTTCCCATCGTTTTGAATATGTTGCATTCGATACAATGTTTTGTGTCAGCAATTGATCAAAGTCGAGACTTGTTGCCTGATAATACTCGCCGGTCATATAGTTAAAATTAATATCGATTCGCGAGGTCGGATCGATCTCCTGGCTGTGCCGTACAAATAACCGGTAATCGCGCCGTTCGGTTCTCCGGGGATCACCGCGTTCACCCTCGTAGGTATAACTTGTCGATGCGGTTATGTTGCCATCAAAGTGGTAGCGGAGTCTGTATCTGAGATCTGCATTAAGGTTCCAACCACCTTGAGAATACCAGTCAGCAGTTGTTGAGATATCCATATAATCATTGATCGCCCAGTAATATCCTATATTTGTCAAAAACCGGCCGCGCTGTGCAGATTCTCCGAAGGTTGGTGCAATGAAACCGGATCGCCGTCCGCTCTCCGCCGGGAATACCCCGAACGGAATTGCAAACACAGGAACATCCATTATATAGAGATAGATAGGCGCTGCAGCGACACTACTACCCGGCACAACACGCATTCGCGGACTGAAGAAATGAAAGTGAGGATGGTCTTTGTCGCATGTCGTATACCAGCCGTCGGCTAAAAACAGCACATCATTTTCCATCTTCTTGGCTGTTTTACCATGATAAAATCCCTGTTCTATCTCGGTATCAGTAAGTGTCATTCTGCCGCGGTCCGTCTCAAAATTGTATGCAATCGTATAGCCGTCATACTCTTCCGGTCCGTCGCGCATTATTGGTAAGCCCTCATACATTCTCTTAATTCCTTTTGCAGAAGATAATGGCTCGTCGATCACCGTATCCCGTTCAACTCCTTCTGCAAAAAGTTCAGAGGTATCCCAATCGAAAGTTATGCGCGCAGCACGAAGCCGCATTCGTTTATAACGAATATCCCCTTCGTTATATAATCGCATTTTCCGATCGGGAACCGAGTAGACTACCGAATCCTGAGCGGTATAAAACACCGTAGTATCTACCCCCGTCTGCACATAGTCGTCCCGGTCAATAATAAGCGTATCACCTTCTTCGGTCATGAGGGTATCGATAATACCGACCTCTACATCGAGTGTATCATTACCGTTCTCAACGGAAGCCGTATCCCGTTCAAGGGAGGTAAATTCCGAAGCGGGGAGTTTCAGCGAGGTAACTCCCAAAAACAAGAGAAGGATAAAGAAATATCTTTGCATCATATACGTTCCCTTACATCACTAAACCAGCAGCACCTAATATACCTGCTTGATTTCCGAGTTGCGCCGGCAACACCTTTGCTATGGGCCGTAGTGGAGCCATCACACTTTCTTTCACTCGTTTATTCATCGGATTAAAAACAAGATCGCCGGCTCCCGAAACACCGCCGCCGACTATCGCTATATTGAAATTCATTGTATTCATAAATGATGATATTGCGACACCCAGTAACTCAGCTGCCTGAGTCATGATTTTGTTTGCAGCTTCATCGCCTTGCATCGCAGCATCGTAGAGAACACGCGGTTCTATTTTCGATAGATCATGGCCGATCAACTTCCAGACCAAAGAATCTTTTCTGCTTTCCAGATATGCCGTAGCTCGCGCAGAAAGATATCGCTGACCTATAAAACTTTCAATACAGCCGATGTTACCGCAATTGCACACCGGCCCGTCATAGTCAACCGAGCTATGACCGATCTCACCTGCACCGCCATGCGGACCGTGATAAATTTTTCCATCCATTATTATTCCACCGCCGACGCCGGTTCCCCAAATGACAAATAAGAAATTATCCATTTCTTTTCCGGCACCGAATTTCGCCTCGGCAAGTGCGGCGGCATTGGCATCGTTCTCAACATATAATGGTAATTTATTACCAATATCCTTAATTATTGCATCACGAAGCGGGAAAGAATCCCAGTTCATAAAATTAGGCGGTGCCTCCACTGTGTTGCCGTCAAGTTTTACCAGGCCCGGACTTGCAACACCTATTCCGATTATCTCATCTCCGCTTTTACTATGTTGAATATCTTTTATGACTTTAACGATCTGCTGCGCAACAGCTTCGGGTCCTTTTTCGGCATCTGTCGGTACGGTCAATTGATTGAGAATTTTACCATCGACCGACACAATACCGGCTTTAACCGTTGTCCCGCCGAGATCAACTCCTATTGCGTATTTACTCATGTACCTTTACCGTTTCTTATTTTTCCATAGCTTATTGAGCCGCTCTCTTACAGCAGTTTCCCGTCCGCTATTTGTGGGACGGTAATAAATATTTTGCTTGAGTGTTTCAGGTAAATGATCCTGCTCGACAAATCCTTCCTGATAATCGTGTGCATATTTATATTCCCCGCCGTAATTAAGCTCCTTCATCAACGTTGTCGGGGCGTTCCGCAGATGGATCGGTACGGGTTCATTGGGTTTTGTCCGTACATCGCGCATTGCCTGTTCAATTGCCATATATGATGCGTTACTTTTCGACGCCGACGCAAGGTACGTAGCACATTGTGATAAAATGATACGTGCCTCCGGCATCCCGATATAGTGAGTAGCGGTGAAACAATTTGTTGCAAGCACAACGGCAAACGGATCGGCATTACCGATATCTTCGGAAGCGAGAATAACCATTCTCCGGGCAATGAACTTAGGATCCTCGCCGCCTTCAAGCATTCGTGCCAGCCAATACACTGCTGCATCCGGATCGCTCCCGCGCATACTTTTTATAAATGCCGATATAATATTGTAGTGCTCCTCCCCGCTCTTGTCATATTTCGCATAACGCTGCTGAAACGCTTCACCGATAAGTTCCGAAGATATGTACAATGAGTCTTGCCGATCATCTTTTGATAATGCAAGCTGGACGGCTGTCTCAAGCCCGTTAAGCATAGACCGCGCATCACCACCGGCATGAAGCATAAGCAGGTCCTTATCTTCAATCGTAATAGAGTATGATTTTAACCGGTGATCTGTCTGGAGCGCGTGTTCGAGTATCGTATCCAGGTCTCCTTTCGTTAACGACTCAAGTACATATACTCTCGTTCTCGAAAGCAACGGACCGATCACCTCAAACGACGGGTTCTCAGTTGTTGCTCCGATAAGTGTGATGATCCCTTCTTCTACCGAATGCAATAATGCATCCTGCTGTGCTTTGTTAAAGCGATGGATCTCATCGATAAAAAGAAGCGATTTATGGTTTATGGTTTTTAAATTTCGTTCGGCTTTTGTAATTACATCACGAACATCTTTCACGCCCGACGATACGGCATTCAACTGGTAAAAATCGGCATCGGAATGTAACGCAATCAAACGGGCAAGTGTTGTCTTCCCCACCCCCGGCGGGCCCCAGAAGATTATCGACCAGAGCTGCTTTTGTTCGATCATCAATCGCAATGGTTTGCCCGGGCCGATAATATGCTGCTGACCGACAAACTCATCGATCGTTTTCGGGCGAACCCGTTCTGCAAGCGGCGCTGTTGCGGCTTGTTTCTTTCCGGGCTGTATTTTATTATCCTGAAAAAGATCCATAAATAAAAAAACCAACAAACCCGTTTTCCGAGTCTATGCTGCCGGGATTGTTGGTTGACTCTTTACACTGTTTTAATTTGTAATCTTCTTTGAAATTATTCCTCAGCAATACGATACACCGTCTCTCCGCTTCGTATCATACCATATCGTTCACGAGCGATTTTTTCAATAAATGCATCGTCTCGTTCAACCCGCTCAAGTTTTTCACGAAGACGTTCGGTTTCGGCTTCCGCCTCTTTTATCTGTTCGGTCATCTGCTGTTTTTCTATTTCCAGGTTAACTCT
>SKXH01000238.1 GCA_007128495.1 Bacteroidota bacterium | reverse complement strand
CGTACAAAAGAGTTATCCTTTTCAAGCACAAAAAATAATATACCCGTAATAAACCCCACTAAATAACTCAATAATCCTGCAACATTTTCATCTAAACCAAGCGATGTCTTGCTTTTTTCCATGGAAAGTACCTCCTGATTAGTTTGATTAGATTTGTCTCACCTCTTGCGTATGTATCATAAAAAATTCTTAGCTAAGAAGCAATTAATTACACCAAAGTTTTGCGATATATATGCATAATCCGTCCGGTTGGAAATATGACAACGACAATTGAATCATTCCTTATTTTGCATTACATTTAGGATACCAAATTTTCCGAAAAGTAAAATCTATGATACGGAACGAAGGAGATACCCTGCGGCGGGTTATACTCGCAGCCCCGTTAACGGAATACGCCAAGATTGACGATCTGGCCGCTCACAACTTCAAAAAACCGCCCGATAAAGACCGTGCAATTGAACAGCATACATATTTGCGGGATTTATTGGAATCGTTCGCCGTCGAGGTCATAACTCTCGAGGAACTTCAGGGGCATCCGAATTCGGTGTTTGTGCGGGATACAGCGGTTATCACACCCGATGGCGCACTCATTATGAACATGGGATTAGCATCCCGGCGAAATGAAACATTCTGGATTGAACAGGAATTATCGATACGGAATATTCCCATTATCGACCACATCACAAACACTGCGACGGCAGAAGGAGGCGACGTTATTCTCGCAGGAGAGATAGCGTTTATCGGAAATTCATCACGCACAAACAATGTCGGTACCGATCAGGTGGCGCGGGTATTATTACGAATGGGATATCGTGTCAGAATTACCACCGTTCCACCTCCTTATCTGCATATCGGTGGTGCAATGAGTGTTATTGCACCCGGGCGCGTTCTCTGTACCGGGGATGTGTTTCCCGATAGATACTTTGAAGGATTCGAAACTATTACGGTTCCACAGTCCGATTTTATTTCCGGGAACGTGATCACCGTTCGGCCGAACGAAGTGATCGCCGACTCGTCAAATAAAAAAACGATCGATATATTGCGGAAAAATAATGTTATCGTTCACGATATTGATCTATCGGAATTTGTGGCCGGAACCGGTGGACCGAGTTGTTTGATACTCCCTGTTTTAAGAAAATAATCTTTCACCCTATAAATAAGAAAGCAAACAGTATGAACTCATGGCATGAAGTACCTATAGGCGACAATATTGAAAAATTCGTTCAGGCAGTGATCGAGATTCCGAAGGGGAGCAAAAATAAATACGAACTTGATAAAGATACCGGCATGCTGCGGCTTGACCGGGTTTTGCACAGCGCGGTGCATTACCCGGCAAATTATGGTTTTATCCCCCGCACCTACTGCGACGACGGCGACCCGCTCGATATACTCGCACTCGGTCAGGAGCCGGTTGATCCGTTGACTATCGTCCGCGCCCGGGCTATCGGCGTCATTACAATGTACGATGAAAAAGGACAGGATGATAAGATCATCGCCGTACAGATAGACGATCCCGAGTATGAGCATTACTTCGATGTATCTGCATTATCTCCGCATCGAAGCCGTGAGTTAAGACGGTTCTTTCTCGATTACAAGATCCTCGAAGAGAAAAAAGTCGATGTCGACCATATCCGCGGACGTTATGATGCAGAGCATGTTATACGCGATGCTATCAACTTATATAATAAAACATTTTTAAATGAAACAGAATAATATTGATTTAATTCCTACTCCTTCGATACCACATCTCCTACTTCAATATCGTCGCCGCCTCTTTCGAATATACCGACCGCTGCTTCCCGCTCTACGCTGATGATCCGTATCTCGCCGGCGGGAATCCTGACCGGTTCAGCAAGACCCTCGACATATTGAAGGCGGGAGACTTCAAAATACTGATCCCGTCTCACACCGTCCTCTTCACCGATATCAATAACTACTCCACCGTCTATAAGCGCAATGATCGTTCCCGTTAACGGTTCGGGCGCCTCGACAGTGGTGATCTTATCGGCATTGTCCTCGATCAATACCCGGAGTTTTTGTGTTGCTTCAGTAATTGCCTCGTCGGTTGCACGTCCGAGTGCGCTCTCCATGAATTCCGATGCTGTAAAGTCAACTCCTTGCAAGTCACGCACCTCGATGGATGCTCCCGTAGACCTGCCGCCCCCTTCCAACGAGCCGAGTATCACACCCGTTGTCGAATCCACAATTCGTCCGGTTAAGCCAACCCTGCCGCGCGTACCACCAACACCGATACCTCTGACCCGGACTCCACCGGTAGATGAAAGCTCAAACTGTGTCACGGTTCCAAAAACAAGAACCTCAGCGCCAAGCAGACGGCCGAGCTGGGCGGCATGCGAAGGATCTACTCTGCCTACCAGATCCTGCTCTGCAAGTACGCTCCTTAAGTGCTCACGTTCAACGACCCGGATGTTCCCTCCCATTTCTACAAGCCGGTTTGTAATGAGTGCGCTCATTTTATCACCGACATCAACGGTTGCCCATCTCCGGTCTCCGCGATATTCAAGCGGAATAACTGCAACAGTCACGGGACGATCCAGTTGTGCACCCGCTCCGTGTAAAGAATTGACATTCATCGAGCGGGAGGGGAATACGGCTATGAGAAGGCCGGTAATAATTGCACAAAGCAATATTGAATTTTTTCTAAATAACATTTGAGAACTCCTTTACAAGATTTAAAATTCCCTCGGTAGACGAACCACACAAATATACAAAAAATATTATTCAAATATATATATGTAAATAAAAGAAGCCGGGTGGAATTTTTTCGGAAAAGACAACACATTGAAAATCTTATCGATTTTAGTTACATTAGTAGAATTTACTTTATTCAATATCGATCAACCTGAAACGCTATGCCTATGGCGATATCAATCGACGGCAATTCTCTCTCAATACCTCAGCTCTACGATATTGTTTATAACTTCAATAAGACCATTCGGTTGAGCAATGATGCACTCCGGGCTGTCAAAAAGGCACGAAGCGTGATAGAAGACTGGGTTAAAGAGGATGCTACAATCTATGGCGTTACAACCGGTTTCGGAGAATTCAGCAATGTGAGAATCAACCTCACCGATATAGAACAGCTACAAAAGAATCTGATCTATAGCCACGCCGTCGGTGCAGGAGATCCGATGCCCGATGAAATCGTGCGGGCGATGATGGTTCTCCGGATTAATACGTTAGCCAAAGGATACTCGGGGATACGTCCGGAAACACTCGATGTACTTATTAAGATGTTCAACACAGGTATCGTTCCCGTTATTCCTTCACAGGGCTCGGTCGGCGCATCGGGTGATCTGGTTCAATTGGCACATCTCGTCCTCACTATGATGGGGAAGGGGTTGGTTAAGTATAAAAATAAGGTAATTAATGCCGGAAAAGCACTGCGCGCAGCCAACATTGAACCGGTTACCTTATATGCAAAAGAAGGTCTCGCCCTGATCAACGGAACTCAGATGATGACCGCATACACGGCCCTCGCAGTGTATGAAGCATTACAACTCTCCAAACTCATCGATATCGCAGCATCGGTAACGCTCGAAGCTCTCAAAGGAACTCCGCGGGCATTCGATGCACGGATTCACCGACTGCGTCCTTTGCGCGGACAAAACGACTGCGCCGCCAATATGCGGCAGCTTTTAAAAAAGAGCGAGATCCGAAGATCACATTTACACGGAGACCCCCGTGTGCAGGACGCGTATTCAATTCGATGTATACCGCAGGTTCATGGCGCTTCGAGGGATGCGATTAAATTTGTCCACGATACTCTTTCTATTGAATTGAACTCTGCAAACGATAACCCTCTTATTTTTCCGAATGATGGCATGCATATCGAAGGCGGTAATTTTCATGGACAACCGATCGCTCTGGCTGCCGACATCCTCGGCATCGCGTTATCTGAATTTGCGAACATATCCGAGCGGCGTATCGAGCGCCTCGTCAACGGATCGTTAAGCGGCTTACCGAGATTTCTTACTACAAAGGGGGGATTGAATTCCGGGATGATGATTGCACAGTATACCGCTGCCTCACTTGTTTCGGAAAACAAAGTGCTCGCTCATCCGGCAAGTGTCGACTCTATACCGACATCTGCAAATCAGGAAGACCACAACAGTATGGGCTCTATCTCATCTCAAAAAGCGTATCAAATACTCAAGAATGTGCAGACCGTTATTGCAATCGAATTTCTGACCGCCTGCCAGGGGATGGATTTCTCACGCATTCATCCGAAGAAAAAACATATCATGCGGGCCGGAGTTGGCGCACAGGCGGCGTATGACTTTATACGGGAACATATCGATCACCTCGAAAATGACCGTGTTCTTCAACATGATGTTCAAACAATTTTATCGTTACTTCGTAATGGTTCATTATTAAATTATATCGAAAAACAAATAGGGAAGCTAAAATGAAATATTCACTTAAATTCTTAAAAACATTGCCGAAAGTATTACTCCACGATCATCTTGACGGCGGATTACGACCGGAAACGATCATTGAACTTGCGCGGGATCAAAGGTATGATAAGCTGCCGACCGAAGATCCGGGCGAACTTGCAGAGTGGTTTTTCCGCGGTGCGAATAAAGGAAGTTTACCCGAATACCTTGAAGGTTTTCAGCATACCTGCGGTGTGATGCAAACTCCCGAAGCCCTCGAGAGGGTTGCTTACGAAATGATGGAAGATATGTATAAAGACGGTGTGGCATACGTCGAAACCCGTTTCGCGCCCGTGTTTCATACGGAAAACGGCTTGCACTGGGAGGATATAGTTGCAGCCGTTCTTGAAGGTCTCGAACGGGGTAAGAACGATTTCGGTGTCGGGTATGGTTTGATTATCTGTGCCATGCGCAATATGAACGTCTCCCTTGAAATGGCGGAGCTTGCGGTGGATTTTCGGGATCGTGGTGTCGTCGGTTTTGATCTTGCCGGAGAAGAAGGCGGATATCCGCCGAAAAAACATGTCGAGGCATTTCATTATATCCAGCGTGAGAATTTCAATATTACAATCCACGCCGGAGAGGGATTCGGCAAAGAATCGATCTGGCAGGCGATTCAATGGTGCGGTGCACATCGCGTCGGCCACGCAACGCAGTTACAGGAAGATATTACCGTTCACAACGGAGAAATTGTGAATTTCGGTCAGTTAGCACAATATGTGCTCGATAAACGAATTCCTCTCGAGATGTGTTTGAGCAGCAACGTGCATACCGGAGCGGCGCCGAGTTTGGTAGAACACCCGTTCGGGTTATATTATAATGCAAAATACCGTGTCACGCTCAACACCGATGACCGTCTTATGAGCGACACGAATATGAGCAAAGAATATCAGATTGCGGCGGATATTTTTAAATTCAATCTCGATGATCTCGAAAAAATAACAATCAATGCAATGAAGTCTGCCTTTATTCCATATAACGAACGATTATATTATATTTACGATGTGATCAAAAAAGGATATGCAGACATACGCAAAGATATTAAGAAGAAGTGACCGTACCAATGGATCTTTACTTTTTACGGCATGGCGAAGCGGAACCGTCCTCATCGGACGAGTCGGTTTTAACATCAACCGGTATAGAAACGGTTAAGAATATTGCCTTTGCAATTGAAGCGCTGAACATTAAATTCGATCAAATATTATGCAGCGATCTCCCGCGGGCTCAAGAAACCGCCGGCATCATTCAGGAAGTTCTGAGTATCTCGACCGATATCGGTTCGTGCTCTCCGCTAACTCCTCCGGGAGACTGCGACGACTTGTTACAATTACTGAAAGATACACACAGATCGTCGGTACTATTGGTGGGGCATGAACCGCTCATCAGCCGGATGATATCGCGATTAATCAGCGGAGATGAACAAAGTTTAATAACGATCAAGAAAGGCAGTCTGGCAAAAGTATTTATCGCCGAATATACCCGGCATGTTCGCGGCAGTCTCGAATGGATTCTCCCTCCGCATGTCCTTATAAAAATTTTCGACTCACTTAAGAGATAAATAATTTTGAAACATTCGCTCGTTACACTCAAACCAAAAGAACATCATCGCGTTATCGGCGGTCATCAGTGGATATTCAGCAACGAAATCCAATCGATAGAAGGTGATGGCGGAACCGGTGATATCGTAACGGTGCTGCGCAACGACGGCATGCCGCTCGGGAAAGGTTTTTACAATCCTCATTCGTTGATTGCCGTCCGGTTGATCACCCGAAAAGAAGAAGCGATTGATTTCAATTTCTTTAAATCGCGCATTGAAGCTGCGCTCAATCATCGCACCCATATCTTCCCCGGCTCAAAGACATTCCGCGTGGTGAACGGTGAGAGCGACTTTTTACCCGGCTTGATCGTCGACCGGTACGGACCCGTGGTCGTTGTACAAATCGTTTCAGCCGGGATGGAACGCGTGAAAACACTCATCTACGATGTACTCGAATCGGTATTAAAACCATCGGCAATCTTTGAAAAGAACGAAACCCATTTGCGTGAACTTGAGCACCTTCCGCTTGAAACACAGGTCGCACGGGGAATATTGCCTAATCCCCCGTTACACATAACAATGAACGACCTGACCTACGCTGTTGACATTATCAATGGACAGAAAACCGGATGGTTTCTCGATCAAAGAATGAATCATCAAATGATACGGTCGTATTCACGCAAACTCGATGTACTGGATTGTTATTCCTATGACGGCGGTTTTGCGCTCAACGCAGCCGCCGGCGGTGCACGATCTGTAACGGCAATTGATTCATCAGACAGCGCTATACAACGCGGCAGGGAAAATGCCCGGCTCAACAAAGTTGAGGATCGAGTTGAATTCCTGTGCAGTGACGTTGAAAAAGCCCTGAAAGGTTTTGCGCAGCAGTCACGACATTTTGATCTAATAATACTGGATCCTCCCTCATTTACGCGTTCGAAAAAAAATGTAGGACCGGCATTACAAGCATACCGTGCAATCCACGACAATGCATTTAAAATACTTAATTCAAACGGCTACCTGGTCACAGCGTGCTGCTCATATCACATCAGCGAAGATGCACTTTTTCATACCGTAACGCATGCCGCACACCGTAACCAGAAAGCACTTCAATTGCTCGAACGCCGAGGCGCTTCATACGATCATCCGGTATCACCGTATATGCCGGAGACCTTGTATTTGAAGTTATTCGTGTTCAGAGTGATATAAGTTGAATTTCTCAAAAAGAGGAACTACATTATAATTGTAAAGGTTTTATTAATAAAGCATCTGACGGGAAAGGAATAATTATGAGGTGGCTGCTCGGATTTTTACTAATATTTTCGGCACATCCGGTATTGTCACAAGGAAATGATTTCGGCGACGATTTGCGGAATGCGTGGGGATTCGACATTCTGGTTTCGGACGGGGGAATCGGTGCAGGCGGATTTTACTGGCGGGAATTCACCCCCACTATAGCCGGCTTCATCAATCTTTCTGTTTCAGAAGCCAAAGACGGGCGGGAGGTAGAATTTTTCGACCCGTGGACCGGACAAAATTTTGTGCCCGGTAAGATCAATCGTTTTCTGGTAATACCGCTCCATCTCGGTGCACAATATCGGCTCTTTAAAGATCAGATCATGGATAATTTCAGACCATTTGTGAGCGCGGGTATCGGACCGAGCATGATCTATGCAACTCCCTATGAGCGAAGTTTTTTCAATGCGCTCGGTCATGGTAAAGCGCATTACACCGTCGGCGGATTTGTCGGTGCAGGTGCTTATATCGGATCGGACCCTTCAAATCTTGTGGGAATTAATTTCCGTTACTACTATGTGCCGTACTTTAGCGGGATCAACAGTATGGATGCGAGTTTATATGAACCGGGCGGTGATCTCGATGAGAGAAATTACATTCAGAAAAAACAATTCGGCGGGTTTTATATAACCTTTACATTCGGGATGGCACGGTAATAATATGATATAGTGTTATCAAAAGTAATAACGAGCTCCTACCGACAGATCCATATCGAGGGCGACCGGTGGAAAAACTATTAAGACGCTTCCAAATTCGATGAACAGATCGAACGGAGCTGTTGGTATCAGATAGGATACCCCCAACGCACCCCGCACACCAAGCCCTACACGATCACGTCTGGTATCGCTGCCAAAATCCGCCACGCGTCCTGTTCTTCCTGCAATGCTGCCTCCTATACCATAGTATAATGGAACGCGTTGGTTATCGAATGCATCAATATGATAAAGGTACGTTGCATGCGCTCTGAAGTCCGTAAAGAACGAAGCACCTACTGCAAAATCAATTGCACGATCAGACCCGACCCAGTACTTCGCACTCAATCCACTCGGCTCACCGACAATCAATCCCATTCCAAATAGTCCCCGCTCGGGATGAATACCTTCAGCCCGTGGAAAATCCTGTGCAACCGCTGCTGCAATAAATGTGACAAACGATATAACAATAAGTAACAGCCGCTTCATAGTGTTATTCATAATTACAAGTATCCCTCTAATATTTTTCCCGTTTCCGAATTTTGCACCTTTATAATTTCTTCCGGCGCTCCTTCGGCAACGATCGTCCCTCCGGCATCACCCCCTTCAGGTCCGAGATCGATAATATAATCAGCGCTCTTTATGACCTCCATATTATGTTCAATCACCACTATTGAATGCCCGGCTGAGATGAGTTGCTCGAAGCAATTCAATAGCTTTGCAATATCGTCAAAATGCAGGCCTGTAGTCGGTTCATCGAGAATGAATAATGTGTGATCGCTTTTTTCGCGTTCCATCAAATGAGCAGCTAACTTCACGCGCTGGGCTTCGCCTCCGCTGAGCGTGGTTGCGGGTTGTCCGAGCCGGAGATAACCCAGGCCGACATCATCCAATACCTGCAATCGTTTTACTACCTTTTGTACCTGCTTGTGTTTGCGGAATTCCGTCAATGCCTCCCGCACCGTCATCGAAAGAACATCGTCGATGGTAAAACCCTGCCACGTAATGCCGAGCACTTCTTTTTTGTACCGCTTCCCTTTGCAGCTTTCGCACGTAAGATAAATATCCGGCAGGAACTGCATTTCTATTTTCACATAGCCGTCACCCTCACACTCGTCGCATCTGCCGCCGGGAACGTTGAACGAGAAATGTCCCGGCTTATATCCGCGAACACGCGCGTGATGTGTCGATGCGAACATATCGCGGATAACGTCGAACGCCTTCACATAGGTTACCGCATTTGAACGGGGAGTTCTCCCGATCGGCGATTGATCGACAAGCTCGACATGATCGATGATCTTATCCCCTTCAATTGAGGTATAAGCACCGACCTCACCGTTAAATTCGCCTTTCATTTTACGCAAGCCGCCGTAGATAATGTTGTGCACAAGCGTACTTTTTCCCGATCCGCTCACGCCCGTCACACACACAAAGCGATGGAGCGGTACTCGAACGGTTAGATTCTTGAGATTATGCTCGCGTGCACCGGTAACAATAAGTTCTCTCGATGCAGAACCGCGTCGTTTCGATGGATCGGGAACCGGTATCTTCTTTTTACCGCTCAGATATGCCGAGGTCAACGACGGCGTATTATTTTGTAGTAATACATCCGACGAACCGGAGAAGATCACCTCACCCCCCTCTTCACCCGCACGGGGACCCATATCGACTATATGATCTGCCGACCGTATCATTGCCTCATCGTGTTCTACAACGAGGACCGTGTTGCCTGCATCGCGTAATCGTTTTAATATACCGATGAGTTTTTGATTATCCCGGGGATGTAAACCGATGCTCGGTTCATCAAGAACATATAATGATCCGACCAGCGACGACCCGAGGGCTGTTGCCAGATTAATGCGCTGCGATTCGCCGCCTGATAACGTACTCGATAAACGATCGAGTGTAAGATAACCGATACCGACTTCATTCAGATAATCCAAACGGCGTGTAATTTCTTCGAGTATTCGTGCCGCAACACCTTTTTCAAATTCTTCCAATTGTAATTTTCTGAAATATTCCAGCGCGCCTGCAATAGACATTTGCACGATATCTCCGATCGTTCGATCGGTTCCGTTATGCATTTCACCGATCCTCACGATAAGCGCTTCCTTACGGAGCCGGGCACCGTTGCAGCCGTGGCATCGTGTATAGCCGCGATAACGGCTCAATAAAACACGATAATGAATCTTATATGTTTTCTTTTCAAGTTTTCTGAAAAATCCGTTCAAGCCATCAAACGAACCGTATCCTTTATGGAGTATGTCTATCTGCTCATCGCTCAGTTCGCTGAATGGAACATCATAAGGGATCCCGGCATCATCGGCAACGCGCAGCAGCGAACGAAGATTTTCGCGAAATTTGGGAAACGTCCACGGATGTATTGCACCCTCCCGCAGCGATTTATCTTTATCCGGCACAACCTTATCCATATCGATGCCCATCGCCCTGCCGAACCCCTGACATTCGGGACATGCCCCGAATGGATTATTAAATGAAAACAATCGCGGTTCCGGTTCGTCATACGGTATCTTGCAGTACGAACATTCATACCGCTGACTAAAATGTAACTGACGGTTATCATCCACAAAATGAATAATAGCCGATGCATCACCGTGATTGTAGGCAACCTCTATAGAATCTGCTATACGGGATTCGGTCTCTTCACCCCGCCAGATGAGACGGTCGACAAGTACAAGCGGAGGATTATTGTCCTTTAGTTTATCCGGTTCAAGTTCGGTAATATCCTTAATTTCACCGTCGAGAAAGAAGCGCGTAAATCCGTTCTCTTGTAATAACTGTAACGCTTCGCTGAATGGCATTTCTTTTTCTTTGTGCGGACGGAAGAGAATATAAAACCGCGTGCCGGGTTTTTCATTCCGCAGTTCATTGAGAATAACGGGGATGGTATCGCGCACGACAAGACGTTCGCATTCGTGACAATAAACTTTACCGATGCGGCCGAAGAGAAGCCGGAGGTAATCATAAATTTCCGTCGTTGTTCCGACGGTTGAGCGGGGATTTCGTGTGCTGGTTTTTTGTTCGATAGCGACTGCTGGACTGATACCATCGACAAAATCGAGGTCGGGTTTTTCCATTCGTTCAAGAAACTGGCGTGCGTATGCCGAGAGACTTTCAACATAGCGGCGTTGTCCCTCCGCATAAATTGTATCGAATGCAAGCGATGATTTACCGGATCCGCTGACACCGGTTACAACGATAAGCTTATTGCGCGGTAATTCAAGCGAGATGTTCTTGAGGTTATGTACCCGGGCTCCCCGGATGCGAATCTGTTTCCCGGCGGCGATCGATTTCCGGACTGTAGTTCCTTGCTCCACGTGTGACGATCCCATAACAGGTTTCTACAACTGCGTTAGTTTCAAACTAATAATTTACGCTATTCCTTTATGAAACGCAACGCCGTCACGGGGCAAGCTTTTTCAGAATAAGCAGCAAACAGTTATAGAAATTTTTTACCGACGGAATATGAACGCGTTCATCGGGTGAGTGGGGCCCTGTTATCGTAGGGCCGAACGATATCATATCCATACCCGGATATTTTTCGCCGATAATGCCGCACTCCAATCCTGCGTGTATGGCCTTTACTTCAGGTTCTTTCTTATAATATTCTGTGAATATATCTTTTGTTACCTTTAAGATTTCCGAGTCGAGGTTGGGTTTCCAGCCGGGATAACCGTCTGTATATTTCACATTCGCACCGGCCGATTTCATCTGCCCGCCGATTTTTTCGGCCGTTGCATCACGTTCGGCATCAACCGAACTTCGCTGACTTGTGCCTATGATAACCGTGCCGTTTTGCATTGTTATGGTCGCGAGGTTGGTGGAGGTTTCCACAAGACCGGGAACATCCGCACTCATTGCAATGACTCCGTGCGGCAGATCGGCGAGCAATGATATCAATATCGAGCTTGCGTCGAGTGAGAAGAACTTATCGAATGATTCAGTAACATCCTCGGTTTTGACTTCCAGTTCGGGATCGGTCGATGAATATTCCGAACGGAAATTCTTTGTTAAATCGGCTGTGATCTTCTCGATAGAGTCAAGCGATTCCGGTTTGACAAATATAACTGCTTCTGATTCGCGGGGGATAGCGTTCCGTTTACTTCCCCCTTCTATGGATGCGAGTTGGAAAGGGGTATAGCCATATATTTTTTGGAGCGTTTCTGCAAGAACCTTTACAGCGTTTGCCCGGCCGATGTGTATATCAATCCCGGAGTGACCGCCCTTCAAACCGGTTACCGTAATTCGTACAGGGACATAATTCCCATTTGAGTTCTTGTAATCCGGGTTAAATTCTCCGATGGTATCTTTGCCTCCGGCACAGCCAATATACAACTCCCCTTCTTCCTCTGAATCCATATTGATCAGCATTTTCCCTTTGAGAAGTCCCGGTTCAAGCGTTTGCGCCCCGGTTAATCCGGTCTCTTCATCGACCGTAAACAGCAGCTCAAGCGGACCGTGAACGGCATCTTTCTCATCGAGAACGGCGAGTGCCGCAGCGACACCGATACCGTTATCGGCACCGAGCGTTGTACCTTCTGCCTCGATCCAATCGCCGTTAATCTTCATCTTTATGGGATCGCGCGAGAAGTCGTGCTGTGTTCCCTTATTCTTTTCGCATACCATATCGGTATGTCCTTGCAGAATAACCGTCGGTGCATTCTCCTTGCCGGAAGTTGCCGGCACACGTATAACTACATTGCCGGTTGCATCGATTTCCGAATCCAACCCTTTTTCTTTTGCAAGAGAAAGCAGGTACTCGCCCACTTTTTGTTCATTTTTTGAGCAGCGGGGTATTTGATTGATCTGGTGGAAGTAATGGTAAAGTCGTTGTGGTTCGAGACCGGTAATGTGTTGGGACATAATTAAAGTTGAAAACCTTTCGTGGTAAGTTACGAATTGTTGATTGTTTATAATTACGGGAATTCTGTGGTGAAAAGCAAGAGAAAACACATGAGCGTTGAATAGTGTTTCTACTAGGGGTGTGGGGATAGCGTACATTTAAGGGAAGCCATCACACAGGCGGGAACCAACTACCCTTTGCTTATCCAGCTTACATCAGACCTGACAGGTTTTAAAAACCTGTCAGGTCTATACATACCACTTCAGCTTCATACATCACATGCGCTAATCTACTGCTGCAATTCTTGTCTGCATCCGTTCCACACGGTCGAGCATCTCATTCGCATTGATAAAACCGACAATCCGTATCGGATTAAACTCTTCTCCCGTTTCATCCAGGAAAACGATCGTCGGGACGCCGGCTATGTTATAGCGCTGACGTACCTCTTCCGATGCGGGTGAATCGAAGTTAGTGAGATCTACTTTGAGCAATCGAAACTGTTGCATTTCATCGATAACCTGATTATCGGTAAACGTCATCCGGTCGAGCTCGAGACAAGGGATGCACCAGTCTGCAGAAAAATACAGAACTACCGGTTGATTGTTCGCGAGAGATTCCTCGACGCGGCTTTG
>SKXH01000222.1 GCA_007128495.1 Bacteroidota bacterium | reverse complement strand
TGGTTCGTGAGAGCAGTGAGAGCGGTGAGGTCAATACCGAAAATGGAACGATGATAGTTAAAGCATTATCGCTTGCCGAGCAACCAGTACGCGAGGTAATGATACCGCGTACCGAGATCGTCGCCGTAGAACAATCGGCGACTGTACAGGAGTTGATCCGTATATTCCGGAGATCGGGATTTTCGAGACTTCCGGTATATAATAATACCTTTGATCAGATCGTCGGGGTTGTATACGCACACGATCTCTTTCAGCGGCCGAGGTCGCTCAAGAACATTATTCGTGAAGTATTATTTGTGCCCGAAACCAAGAAGAGTGCCGATTTACTTCGGGAGTTTCGGCAGCGAGGTATTACCGTCGCCATCGTCGTTGATGAGTACGGAGGTACGGCGGGTTTAGTTACCACCGAAGACCTTATTGAAGAACTGGTTGGAGAAATTCACGATGAATTTGATGTTGAAGAAATAATTTGCGAAAAAATAAGCGACACCTCATATCTGTTGAGCGGGCGCGTCGAGATCGATCATATCAACGAAAAATATTTTCTTGAATTACCGTACGGCGACTATGAAACCGTTGCGGGGTTTGTATTGCATGCTGCCGGTAAAATTCCCCGACAAGGGGATGTTATCAGATATAATTCATTTAAAGTAACGGTTTCAAAAGCCACGAAAAATAAAATTCAACTTGTTCAACTTGAGATCGAAAAGGAGAAAACGGGTAGATAATTGTGCGATTCCTCATCTCCATAGTATTCATTATATCTCTGGCCGGCATAACTTTGCCGGTACAAGATAGTGGTCTACACTTTGTTCCCCACACTTCTTCCAGTACAGAGGCGGTTGTCGTAAACTTCACCGGAGATTGTATATTCGATCATCATTTTGAAACCTATGTCGGAGATGATCTTACAAGTGTATTTGCCGGTGCATCGTGGTTTGTTAAATCGGATATCAACAAAATAAATCTTGAACATCCGGTTACTCATTTTGATGATCCCGAAGATAAAAAATTTACATTCAGGATGCATCCGCGGTATCTTCGCCTTCTTCAAAAGGGGAACATAAATCTTGTAAATGCGGCGAACAATCATATATATGATTTCGGAATCCCTGGAATTGAAGATACTATGGAATATCTTGATTCGGTAAATATCGCTTATGTCGGTATAGGAAGAACCTTGCAAGAGGCGCGGGAACCTGTTATATTTACAGTAAAGGGTAGAACGCTCGGTTTTCTCGGTTATTTCGGGGGAGCGGGACAATTTGCCGCGACGGATACATCTACCGGTCTTGCTCCGAGATATCCATCGTTTATTTTACGTGATATCAGATACCTTCGACAAAAAGTTGATTATGTTATCGTATCCTTTCACTGGGGTATAGAAAAAGAGCGTTATCCCGAAGAATGGCAAACAGAATTGGGTAGAGCGTGTATCGACGCCGGCGCCGATCTTGTAGTCGGGCATCACCCGCATGTTTTACAAGGCATTGAGCGCTATAATGGAGGCGTGATAGCATACTCTCTCGGTGACTTTATATTTGGGGGAAAATACAAGCCGGTTTATGACAGCATAGTCCTCCAGGTTCTATTCGATGATAATATGAATGTTCGACCGATACCTGTTCGTATTAATAATTGGCGGGTGATGAACCTGGATGGCGAATCAGCCCGTGCCGTTATGGATACACTTCGGCTGTATTCGAACGACTTCCCGGCCAGCATTTTTAACGAGTAATAGATAATGGGGAACCAGAAAATACAAGCATCGAAACCAAATCAACTTGATGACCTGCCGACGGCCGTTGTTGAATGTACAAGCCGTACTGTATATTATGCGAACAAAGCCGCAAACCGTTTATTTGGTAACTCCCGCAAACTTCCGACAACACTCAATCTATTCTTCGGTGAAAAGGGCGCACAACAAATCCGCCGTATCCTCCGGAACAACGACCCACACGGAGAGATGTACACAACACGGGATAAAGTATTCGACGTCAAGCTCAAAGACATCCACACCAAATCGAATCGCCGGCAACTCTACCTGACCGATATTACCACTGTTTGCCGACAGCTCAATCAGGGAAAAAAGTCGATCGAGGTATTTCAGACCATCGTAGAAAACTCGGAAGACGGTATCGGCATTGTTGAAAAAGATCGTTTACTATATCTAAACAACAAATTCCTGGAATTATATGGATATACTGATTCAAAGGAACTTGTCGGTAAGCCAATTACAACAGTCGTTGCACCGGTAGATCGTGAGCGAGTATTGGCGACCAGTCGTTTACGGCAGCACGGCGGTGAAACTCCTTTTATATATAATTTTAAAGGGAAAAAAAAGAGCGGAAAAATTATCGATATTGAAGTTGCCGCCTCAAGAATTTATTATAACGGCAAGCCGGTTAGTTTAAGTTTTCATCGCGATGTGACCGAACGGAACATACTGGAGAAACAACTTATGGAATCGGAAGAATTCCGTAAAAATGTTTTCTCAAGTTTAGAACATGGCGTTGTAGTTTTCGATAGGTCGCTGGTTTGCATCGATTGGAATCACCAGATGCAATATTTTACCGGTATTAGCGGCAATGAAGCGATAGGCATGCACGCCCGTCAAATATTTGAGAAATTCAAAGAACAAGGCGCTCTTGAGAAATTTGATAATGTGTTGGCGGGAACGAAAGTATCGTTCGGATATCTTCCCTATTTACATCCTGTCACGAAACAAACGAGATACGCATGGCTGCATTTATCCCCGTTGTTCAATTCTGATGGGAGCGTACGAGGCATTGTCGGTATACTATCCGATCTTACCCATCAAAAATTTATGCAGGATGAGATTAAGGAATCGGAAAAGCTGTTCCGGAATGTACTTGAGGCGATGGGAGATGCGCTGGTCTTAACCGATCTGCAGGGAAGGGTGCTTCGTGTTAACAAAGAGTTTGAACGAATTACCGGTTACCGGGAAGATGAAGCACTCGGACAGACGATTCCGTATTCATGGTTTTATGAACCGGATACCTCCCGCTTTGTCGTCTGGATCTCCGAATTACGGGAAAAAAACTATCTGCATGATTTTGATATATGCTGGAAGAGTAAAACCAATGAGATCATCCCTGTAAGTTTGAACACAACATTGTTGAGAAATAAAGAGGGGGATCCCGTTGCAATGCTTAATATTGCCCGGAATATTACAGATCGGAAAAAACTCGAGACCGAACTGCATAACCGGACACAGCAAATTGAACTCATTAACCGGGTTATTAGTAAAGCAAATGAGACAATTGAAATTAATGATCTGTTAGACACCCTTAACCGGGAACTTCGGCAACTCATCAAGTTTGATCGGTTCGGCATCATTTTATTACGCGGTATTGACTCGGGTGAAGAAGTTGCGTTTACCGCCGACGATCAATCCGGTGAAAGCAGACGTGAGGAACATACCGGCGCAAACACCTCTCTCGGTCTCGATATTCGAAACTGGGGAAAACCGTTTTTGTCAAATGATTTACACGGCGAAACGATTGATAAGCTCAATATACCGCTTGTCGAATTGGGCTATAGATCACTCATCGTGCTGCCTATCTATACAAAAGATACCTTCCTCGGTACTCTCTATGTCGCTCTGCGCGAATCGAACGGTTTTGCCGGCAATGAGATTAATTTGCTCCAGCCGATCTGTGAACAAATTGGGTTGATCGTCGATAAGCTCAACCTCTTTTCCCGGGTTCGGGACGATGCGCAGTATATTCATAACCTGCTGTATTCGATGGATGATATCGTATTTACGGTCAACAATGATCTTACCGTAATCGAAACAAATACACCGGTACATAATTTTCCGTTCATCGATAAGCGGAAGGTGAGAAGCAACATGAAAACTCTCATCGGACAATCGTTGTATGATGTGATTATGAATGCCCCGTACCGGGAGGGGATTGAACAGGTGATCGATGCGTTGTTTGCAGAGAATCTGGTGATCTATAAGACCGAATTCACCCATACCGACAACGGTGAAGATAAATTCTATCAACTCCGCATTAATCCTATGAAGATTGAAGGCCGTATAGTCGGGCTTGTTTTTACTCACACGGATATAACCGCTCTGAAAAATACCGAGAAAGAATTAAAACGCCTGAACCGCGACCTTCTTGAACTGAACGAAATCTCGTTGGTGCTTACCAAGTCGCTTAATCTTGATGAAGTTTACAATATGACGCTTGATAAAATAATGAAGATTTTCAGAGCGTCGATCGTTTCGGTATATCTGATTGAGGACGAGAAAACTCAACTATCGGGTTATATCGGGAAACTAACGAAAAGTGAAGCCCGTGAGATAAAACACATCGATCTATCCCGGAGTGTTATAAGAGATGTATTCCGGGCAGAGGGACCGGTTACTATAGCCAAAGATCTGATTAAGTATCCGAACGTATCCCCAAAGTGGATTCCTGTTATCGAAAAATATAAACTTCAGGCAAGTGTTGTCATCCCGTTGACGATACAAAAGAATGTGCTGGGTGCATTGAGCATAGATTTCGATCACCGGCGCGAAATTACAAAACAGGAAATGCATCTGCTCCAGCTTATCAGTAATCAACTCAGTGCCGCTATAGAAAACATTCGTTTATATAAGAATTTGCAGGCACGGGTGAATGATCTTACCATTCTCGCATCGCTCGGAAATATTTATGCATCATCCCTTGATATTAATGAAATAGCAGAGCGCGTGCTTGACCGGATTAAAGAACTCCGGCATCCCGATGTGTTGAGTATATCTCTCTTTGAGAAAGGGGTGAGTAAATTACGGCTGGTGGCGGCACATGGTATCCCGGATGAATATTTATCGCACTCATACGAAGGTATACATCCTATATTAAAAAACGTACTTGGCGACAAAGAGTATATTATCATAGAAGATATCCAGGAAGAATACCCCGATTTGTATGATCGCCTCATTAGAAAAGATCAGCGGTCTGTCGGGTACTTTGTGTTAAAAGCCGAGGGAAATGTGATAGGGATTTTAAGTGTCGGATTTGCAATGCGAAACAAGTTCTTTCCGGAAGATGTTGCTTTATACAGAAATATAGCTACACAGGTTTCAATGGCAATGCGGAATGCACAATTATATCAAAAAATACAAGATTCGGAAGAAAAATTCCGCCTGTTTGTTGAAACTGCCCAAGATATGGTAATTTCGATGGATCTTGACGGTACATTTACCTATGTGAGTCCGAGCTCGAAACACATAACCGGATTTTCACCCGAAGAAATATTAAGGCGAAAATTTTCTCCGCGAATGGTTCACCCGGGGGATTTCCGGTATATTAATAGATTAATGCGGATGGCAGTCGATCGTCCGGTATCATCCGAACCGGTACGGACATTGGAATTTCGCATTCGAACCCGTGAGGGAACGTACCGGTGGATGTCGGCATCCTGGTCGCTGGTTCATGATGCACGGGGAGATGTAACCGGTGTGCAATGTATACTGCGTGATGTACACGAACGGCGGCTTGCAGAAGAAGAAATATCACACCAATTACAGCGGCTCCGGGTCTTATATGATCTTGCTCATAGTTTGGCGGCAACACTCGACCAGAAAGAAATTATTAAAGCGATATCGAATAGTGTAAAACGTGTTTTGCCGTACCAGTCGTTTGCAATTTATTTATATGATGAGCAATCACCCGATGTATTACAACAAATTATTCAAATCAACAGTGAAGGGAAAAAAGAAGTTTTTATTTATAAGCCGGAAATGGTTTTACTGCACAACGAAGGTTTAGATCTTGAACGTACCGTCATCAAAGAACGCCGGATATACGATCAACCCGGTGACTGGAATCATCCGCATAAAATTGTCGCACCGATGATTATGGAAGGAAAGGTACTCGGCTTAATGGTGCTCGAGGCAGACGGAACCGATTCGTATAGTGAAACTCACAAAGACCTGCTCCAAACCATCGCCCATCAAGCCGGCATGGCGATTGAAAAATCGCTGCTGTATCAGGAGACTGTCGAGAAATCGGATGAAATTCAAAAACGGAACCGTGAGCTCGACGATTTTACTTACGTCGTATCACACGATCTCAAAGAGCCGTTAATAAGCGTTGAGGGATACAGCAAAATATTACTGCAAGATTATCATGAGGTATTGCACGAAGACGGCCGTGAACTCTTATCCTCAATTACCCAGTCGTGCGACCGGATGAAGAATCTTATCAATGAATTGTTAATGCTTTCCAGGGTCGGTCGGATGAGCGAAAGCATGACTACTGTTTCATTGAAATCGGTGATCGGGGAGATACTGGATGATCTTGAGTATACGATACAAAAACGCAATGTTACAATTAATTATGCAAAAGATTTACCCGATGTACACGGAAATCGGGTGCATCTTGTTGTACTTTTCCGTAACTTGATTGCTAACGGAATAAAATTCAACAATTCGGATGAACCGGTCATTGAAATTGATTGGATGGATGAGGATTCGATGTACCGTTTCAGTGTGAGCGATAACGGTGTTGGAATTGAAAAAGAATTTTATGACAAAATTTTTGTTATATTTAATAGAGTACATCACAATATGCAGTATGATGGCACGGGCGCCGGATTGACCATTGTGAAGAAAATTATTGAAACGCACGGCGGTACGATATGGCTCGAATCTACCGTGGGGGAAGGAACGACTTTTTATTTTACCTTACCCAAACCATAGAAGCTATCTATTGTGATACGAGACCTTAATATTTTACTTATAGATGATAACCACGATCATGCTAAGATCATTGTTTGGGCGCTCGAACAATCGGATATTAAAAATAAAGTGACCGTTATAGAAGATGGTGAAAAAGCCCTCGAAATGTTGTGGTCTATCGGCAAACCGGGAAGTATATTAAAGCGGAAACCGGATATTATTTTTCTCGACATGAATTTACCTTTGATGAACGGCATTGACTTATTGAAAAAAATTAAAGAAAATAGTGCTCTGAAGGCAATACCAGTCATTATACTGAGCAGTTCCGACAGAATTGAAGATGTGGAGGACGCATATTCACTCGGTGCGAATACATTTATCAGCAAGTCACAAATTTTTAATGAAATAGCCCAGGCCGTAAATACTGTTTGTGTGTATTGGGCACATATTGCGCAATTATCAACGCGGAGTTAAACGGGTACAATGGAAAAACGAGAAATTAATGTTCTTATTATTGAAGACAATGAAAACTTTGCACGGCTGGTTCAGATATACCTGCGCCGCTTTCAGGATGTAAAGTTCAATATAATATGGAAAGAGAACGGGGAGCAGGGGGTGGACGAGCTGAAACAGAATCCCGATATTGATATTATTCTGATGGATTATTTCCTGCCGGGTCAAAACGGGCTGGATACAACCCTGCAGCTCCGTGAAAACGGAATTACAACGCCGGTTATATTTCTGACCGTCAACCGGGATTTCAATCTTGCACTTGCGGTTATGAAAGCAGGTGTGTCGGATTATATAGTGAAGGAAGAAATTTCTACGCCGGTTTTTCCGAAGATTCTCCTCGGTGTGCTCGAAAAAATTGAGTTGAAACATAAAGTTGATCAACTCGAATTTAGCAGCAAACGGCTCGAAACGTTGCAATCACTTGCCTCTGATATTACGACCGACCTTGAGCCGCTTTTACAGGAGATGAAATCTATATCGGCTGAATTGCTCGATAAACACAAAAATGAAAAGGCAACTAACTATTTGAATATCATTAACGATAGTGTGCAGCGCATACAATCGAAAGTAGCAAAGCTCAAAGAAATCAAGGACGATAAGACCGTTACCTATGTGAAAGACCTGGAGATGATTGACCTATCGTAGAGCGTCGGATGCCACACAATGAAAGTATAACTCCCGAATAATGTATGAATACTCGTATCGCGGTCGCACAAATTGATGTGCGTGTTGGAGATGTAGACCACAATCTTAATTTACACGTCAAATACGCTAGAGATGCAATAGCTAAAAACGCCCGGATTATAATTTTTCCTGAATTGAGTCTTACCGGTTATTCACTCAGAGATCTGGTCTACGATGTAACCCAGACAACCTATCGCGATAACCCGAATTTTAATGAATTGCTGTCGCTTAGTAAAGATATTTATATCATTGCCGGAGGGGTTGAGGAAACACGAAGATTTAAATTACATAATGCCGCCTTTTTGTTTGCCGGTGGTAAAATGCAGGTGATCCACCGAAAAATTTACCTGCCCACATACGGAATGTTTGAGGAAAACAGATATTTTCTGCCCGGAACGTCGGTTCGTTCCTTCGATACGCCGGCCGGACGTTGGGGAACATTGATATGTGAGGATTTCTGGCATTTGGCAATGCCATATCTGATAGCTCTGGATGGGGCAGACATCATAGCCGGATTAGCAGCCAGTCCGACACGGCTTGGAGGTGACCAAAGCGGCGAGCCCGCAGTAGCTGAGGTAAATATGGAACATCATAAAACATATGCCCGTCTTTTATCAAGTTACGTGATTTTTTGTAATCGTGTAGGATTTGAAGATGGCATCAGTTTTTGGGGTGGGTCATGTATTATCGGACCGGATGGAACCATTGTGGAACAAGCTCCGTTTTTTGATGATGCAGTGATTTATGCAGATATTTTGCAGAATGAGATTAAGCACGCCCGACGTAATTCCCGCCACGCGCTCGATGAGCGCCCCGAATTTGTGATGAAAGAATTGGAGCGGATTGACCGAAGTCGTCATTAATATTGCTAAATAGCCCATTTTTTAATATTTTATTAGTTTATAAATATTCAGACCGTATAATATTCATTATTGTGCAGGAGGTAAATCTAAAAAATGAATGGTGTTAAAACTGCATTTTTGTTGACGTTGATTATGGTGCTTTTCCTTCTTGTCGGCCAGGCAATAGGCGGACAGGATGGTTTGATCATTGCTTTTGTAATTGCACTTGGTTTCAACTTCTTCAGTTATTGGTATTCAGATAAAGTCATTTTAAAGATGTACAAGGCAAAGGAGGTTACACCCGAGCAGGCACCCAAGCTTTATAATATGGTCAAAAAGCTCGTTAAACGGAGCAATATGCCGATGCCTAAGATATATGTGATACCGTCAAGCACACCGAACGCTTTCGCGACCGGTCGTAATCCTCAAAATGCCGTTGTGGCTGTTACCGAAGGAATTGTACGGTTACTGAACGACGAGGAACTTGAAGGTGTGCTCGCCCACGAACTTGCGCATATCAGAAATCGTGATATTCTACTCAGTACAATTGTTGCGACAGTCGTTACTGCAATTACATTTCTTTCAATGATGGGGAGATTTGCATTCCTCTTTATGGGGAGGGGCGGTGATCGAGATGCCGGCGCGGTGATCGGGCAATTGTTAATGCTTATTCTTGCACCGATTGCAGCAATGATCATTCAGCTTGCAATTTCCCGGGCGCGGGAATATACGGCAGATGCCGGCGGAGCAGAAATTTGCGGTAATCCCATCGCATTGGCAAACGCTTTGAAAAAGCTCGAAATGGGTGTGCAGCGGAATCCTATGCCGGATACAAATTCGTCACAAACATCGCATTTATTCATCGTTAAACCGTTCAGAGGCGGTGGAATGAGCAAACTATTCTCAACACATCCGCCTATCCCCGAGCGTGTCAAACGGCTTGAAGCTCTTGCACGAAGCAGAGCATAAGCCGGGAAAGATTATCGAGCAGTGAATTGCCGGCGCAATAGATTTCACATACTTATTTTCATCCTGTGTATTGTGTTTCAGGCGAATGCGGCACAATCGCAGGACGGGCCAATCCCGAACACCGAACTATTGCACAAAGTGATAGAGAATAGCATTGTGCAGCTTGAGGAGGTATTACCTCCGAACGCCGATATTTCATTGGATGTTAAATTACCGGAATACGACTGGTTTGTTCGCCATCGTTCAATCGAGGTGTTGAATAGTTTAGGATATAGTGTTGGTGGGAACAATGAACATGATAGAAATGATTATTATATAGTAGAGATGGGTGTCGAATGGATAGGAATTCGTTACGATGACGTGCGGAGACGTTCATTATTTCGATCCCGGATAATGACCCGCACTGCGGATGCGGTGTTTTCATTTCGAATAATAGGTGGTGGTAAAGACCGTGTTGTACGGGTTTCGGAAAGTATTAGCGACGAAATAGCATATAGTAGGCATCGAGAAGTTGAGAACCCGGCATTGCCGTTTACTCAGGCACCTTTGCCGGGAGGGTCTTTGACCGAACGATTTTTAGGACCGGCTGTTATTGTCGCAGCAACCGGAGTTGTTGTTTACTTGTTTTTCTCGGTGCGTAGTTAACTGAAATTATGAATGAAATGAGCAGGATATATATATGAATCAGCAGATAGTGGTGTTGCTTCGGATGGCAGCGATTTTTTCATTGTTAAGTTTGATCATTGCCGGATGCGGGAGCCGTGATGTGACTGTCGCGCTGAGCGCCTCCGAACATTTTGAGCGGGGAATGGAATTGTATGAAGATGAAGATTATAGCAGAGCAGTTAATGAATTCCGTATTGTTGTCAGACAATTCTCAGGCAGCGAGTATGCCGATGATGCCCAATTTTACATGGGGATGTCGTATTTTAATCGAGGAGAGTATATCCTTGCTGCTAATGAGTTCGAAAGATTGGTCAATACTATGAGCGGGAGTCCGTTCGTTGCCGACGCACAGTATAAACTTGCAATGTCATATTATAATCTCTCACCAAGATATGATCTTGATCAGGAGTACACCTATAAAGCCATAGACGAATTTCAGGCATTTGTGGACTTCTTTCCCACAAATGAACTTGTACCGGAAGCTGAGGGGAGAATACATGAGCTGAATGAAAAATTGGCCCGTAAACAGTATGAAAATGCAAAATTGTATATGCGTATGCGATATTACCGGGCTGCAACCCGATACTACGGAATCGTCATTGAGCAATATCATGATACAGAGTATGCCGAATCTGCTCATGTAGGAATGGTCGAAGCGTTAATGGCGCGTGAGATGTACGATGAAGCAAATGAAACCATCCAGCAATTCCACAGACGATTCCCGAATAGCGATAAGCGGTCCCGGATGGAAACTCTTCAACAACGGATCGTTGCTGAGTTGGAAGATGAGAATGATGAGGACGCTAACAACGGGCCGGACACACCGCAAACAACAACGGGAGAGATTTCCGGAGAAAATGAACTTTGAGCGGGGAAAAACGTACCATAAAATATTCTCAGGTCGAAATGACCGAACTTGTCCTGCCGAACGATACGAATACGTTGGGAAATATGCTCGGCGGCAGATTAATGCATTTGATCGATATTGCCGCGGCAATTGCCGGCGCCCGGCACTCTTGTAAAGTTGCAGTAACCGCATCGGTCGATGAGCTTAACTTTCTTCATCCGATCAAACTCGGTGAGGTCGTCATTTTACGGGCTTCGGTAAACCGTGTCTTTAACACATCGATGGAGGTGGGAGTGAAAGTGTTTGCCCAAAACTTGCGGAATGGAAATTTAACACATGCCAACAGTGCGTACCTAACCTTTGTCGCGCTTGATGACAACGGCATCCCGTGCAAAATCGAACCGATTCACCCCGGGGATGAAACAGAAAAGCGGCGTTACCGGGAGGCGTTAGAGCGAAGAGAACGCAGGTTACAACATCGAAAACATCAATACAAACGAAAATAATTGATGGGTAAATGGATTTTATATACACAGATCATATTCGTTCTGTTTACACAATTACTGTATACTCACTCCGGCAACGAAAATGATCATAGTGATGCATTCAAATTATTAATGGATGGAGCATCCGTGCAGGAAGTGTACGCTCAACAGAAGAAGTGCGGGCTGCCATTTTATGCTGAAGTGAAAAACAATTGGGATAAACTCAGCCATTTGCAGCAACAGGAGTTCGAAGAGCAATTCAGCAGGCCGGAGACCGATACGTTTATGATCAGTCCGGAAGGATATTTTCGTATACATTATTATACAAGTGGTCGTGATGCACCGGATTTGACAGACAGCGGCGGTAACGGAATCCCCGATTACATTGACTCTGTTGCGACTGCATTTGATTATTCATATATAATCCAGGTTAAAAAACTGGGGTATGAGTCCCCGGAAGATTATGGAACAGTCGATCCGATGACCGGAGATACTATTCGTTATGATGTTTATGTTGAAGATCTTCGCAATGTTTATGGCGAAACCAGATGGTATGGCGATCAAATCAATGAGGATGAGCGCGTACCACGCTTTCGAACATATGTGTTGGTGAATAATTCGTATGAAGGTTTTCCCTCTCCGGGAATAAAAGGATTGAAGGTTACAGCTGCACACGAATTACATCACGCCATACAGATCGGTTCTTACGGAAATTGGTTAGCACTTGACTCTCAAAATACTCGTTTTTTTTATGAAATAACATCGACGTGGCTTGAAGATGTGGTTTATCCGGAAATAAATGATTATTACAATTATCTTCCGGTTTTGTTTGCAAGTAATGTTTTTAACTATCCGTTTTATCACAGTAGCGGCACTCATATGTACGCACGGGCAATCTGGGGCCATATGATGGATCGCAGATATGGTAAAAATATTATGCGATCAAAATGGGAATATATACGCAAAGTGCCCCCGATTGATGCCATCGACCGGGCACTGCGGGATCACGGTTCGACCCTTGAACAGGAACTGGCAGAATTTAACCTCTGGAAATTTTACACCGGTGCACGGGCTCGCCCCGATACATACTTTATCGACGGAGCCGAATATCCGATGTTGCGTGAGAAATCCTCAACGACACACATTGCCGAAACAATGTTCAGATATGTAGATGAATCAACTCAGACGCTGCATTTTCATTCACTTGTGAATGACGAGCAGGATACTGTATTTTTTCTTGTGTCCAATGTCGATAAAGACATGAGCACCAACGATAATTTCTATGAGTTAAACATTTTTGCCCAACAAAGGGAGAACACTCTTCCGCTCGAGAACGACCTGTGGTACCGTCTGAAAACAAATGATCCGTCGAAATGGAAAATAATACCACTCTATACTGAAACTCCAATCGTCGATGAACGGGTAACCAAGTATCCGAATCCATTCCGGACGGGACAGGCATCGTCATTGTCATTTGTGATCGATACGGAGGATGATGTACGGATAACGATTTTTTCGAGTGATATGCGTCTTGTATATAAAGATTATTTAAACCGATCGCAAGCGTTCGGCAGAACCGTATTTCGCTGGGATGGTCGTGATGACCGGGATCGTCCGGTTGCGAGCGGGGTTTATATTTATGTGTTGGAATACGATGACACAGTAAAAAAAGGTAAAGTAACTGTCATACGGGAATAAATGAATTCAGTACAATTGCAGCTTGAGAACATCCGCAAAGAATTCTCACGCCGCATCATATTCGACAAAATAAATTTTACATTGACCAACGGTGAGTCAATCGC
>SKXH01000290.1 GCA_007128495.1 Bacteroidota bacterium | reverse complement strand
CCGTATTCCTTTAAAACCAAAGAAGAAAGTAAACTATCCGTTCTCGAGCACATCCTTCAACCGGAATTATATCCGCAATTATACAAAGATTTTTATCATAAGGTACGGATAAATTATTATCCGCCCCGCGGCGACAGCAAGGAGGGCTGGGATAATATCGATATATTCGGCTGGCTGGGTTATCAAATGCAAATTAAGATAGACTTTTTGTGCAGGGACTCGATACTTGCAGCTCCTATTGTGCTGGACCTTGTTCTTTTCCTCGATCTCGCGCACCGGACCGGCATGAAAGGCATTCAGGAGTGGTTGTCATTCTATTTTAAAAGCCCGATGCACGCACCTGCAGTTTATCCGGAACACGACTTGTTTATTCAACTAACGAAATTAAAGAATACACTCCGTCATATTATGGGCGAAGAGTTAATAACCCATCTCGGAATAGAATATTATCAGGACTAAATTACACAGGTACCGATTATATTCTGTTAAAACGTATGCTGCATCCTGAATTGCACTCCACCGTCAACATGCAAAGCCCCGATACCAATTCCATACAGACTAATCATCAGTGGAATCTCCGCCGCGGCGGGGATTCCGTTGACGGGATCCGGGAGTATCTCCTCCCGTTGTCGTTCAAGAAATGAATCGAGTTGATTTATCAACAGGGCTACTGTTGTTCCAACCATTGCACCCACCAACACATCACCGGGATAATGTAAACCAAGATATATTCTGCTATAGCCGACAAAACCGGCCCAGAGATAGAGCGGCACGACAGTGCCGGTATCAGTATACCGAAGCGACAAGCTGGTTGCAAGGGCAAATGCCATTGAGGTGTGTCCGGATGGAAACGAATGCCGGTCGGCAGACCAGATATTCGAAGCCCGTACTCTATATAACCGCAGAAACGGACGCTCACGCCGGACGCTGTGTTTAATTGCTTTGGTTACTCCATACGTCAGCCCTGTGGAAGCAAGCGTCAGTATACCGGTATCCATTCGATAAAATCTATCCTGCGTATATCCGTTAATAGTCATAACCGCCGGAACTATAATACCGGCGGGCATGACAATATCGTCGTGCCGGTTAACGACGCGATGTAACGGTCCGAAGTGATGTTTATTGATCGAACGGAATAGGGTTGTATCGATAGCATGAAGAGATGATTGTGCTCCGGTATCGAGCGTAATACAAAAAGACAGAATTGTTATAAAAGCGAACAATTTCACAGCGTATCACCCCTGCGCCAGGTAAGATCAATCGAATATTGCTGTGTAATGTTGATGGTAACCCATAACGCTCTCAACATAGTTAATGGTTTCGGGCCAGCCGTAAAAATATCCTCCCACCGGTCTGCCGTTCTCCCATACATATTGATGAAGCGTATAATATCTGCGTGATAACATAGGAAGCAAATCTCTAATTACATCCCAACGATAAGGATCCAGTCCGAGATACACAGCCATTGCCTGCGCATCATAAACCCGCGTTCTGCCTGCATTGTATGCGGCAAGGGCCAGTTTTAAATTATCTTCTTCGGTTGCAGTGGTATGTATCTCTGATGAGTCCGGAGGAACAAACATCGATTTAACACGCCATAGATAATAGACACCTCCGGCGATGTTATCTTCCGGCTGGCGGACACTTTCAATACCGAGCGCTGCCGAGACATCCCGCCCTGTTCTGGGCATAATCTGCATCAAACCATAAGCACCCCGGTGACTGACCGCCCGAATCTGAAAACGGGATTCCTGATTCATGACGGCAAGTATCAAGCGCCAATCGAAGCCGTACCTGTCTGAGTATCTCTTTATTGTACTTTCATAGGAGTTCAGAATATGCTCTATTCTGGGATACCCGAGATCGTTTCTGACATTGTAATCGAGTTGAGAAACATCTCTTATGTCTATGTCAATATCGATTACCGGTTCAGTTAAATGATCCTCCGTATTTGAGTGAGGTGTGTTTTCACTTATATAATATAATGTATCAGATTCCGATGTGTGTTCGTTTTCCGTCTGGTGCGTATTGCTGCCACAGCCGTTGATCATAATAATAGCTGCCGCTATTACCCCCATTATTCCTGCATTTCCCCACATCCGCTTCATTATACCCCTTATACGTTGTTTTAAAATGTACTATCATTATTTGTATTTGTATAAAATGTTGATAGAAGTCACATTTGTGTCATAACAGAAAATAATCTGAAAAAGTTCACTCCTTTAATACCGCCTTCAGTTCCCTGACATAGGAATCCAGTTCGTGATTCAACCGCCGCTCGGTAACCGCTATCATCAGGTCGTTCGGGTCGCCTCCCCACTTACTGAGTGGTATTCCGGCAAGGATCTTCTTATCGGTAAGCGCACGTACGACCTCCTTGGCCGGTTTCGGCAGAGTAACTATAAATTCGTGGAAGAACGGACGATCGTATTTAAGCGAACAGCCGTCAATTTCTCGGATTTTCTCCGCGAGATAGTGGCTTTTTTGCAGGCATAATTTTGCAACATCTTGAATGCCCTGTTTCCCCAGCAATGCCATATAAACGGTTGCCGCGAGCATCATCAATCCCTGATTTGTACAGATATTCGATGTTGCCTTTTCCCGTCTGATTTGCTGTTCACGGGTTTGCAGCGTGAGCACAAATCCCCTTTCACCGTCTCTGTCAACAGTAATGCCCGACAGGCGTCCGGGAATTTTCCGCATTAAAAATTTCTTGACGGCAAAAATTCCGAGATACGGGCCACCATAGTTCAAACCGACCCCTAAGGGCTGTCCTTCACCGATGGTGATATCCGCTCCGTATTCTCCGGGTGGACTCAACACACCGAGAGAAATGGGATTGATCACGGAGATGTACAATGCTTTTTTGGATTTTGCAATTTCACCGATCTCAGTTACATCTTCCAGATAACCATAGAAATTCGGGTGCTGAACGATCACAGCGGCGGTATCGTCGGTAACCGCTTTTTTCAGAGCAGATAAATCGGTGACACCTTTCTTGAGCGGTATCTCTTGTACATTGATATCCTGGCTTTTACAATAGGTGTCGATAATTTGACGGTAATCAGGGTTTAATGCACCTGCTATTACTATGCCGGTGCGTTTTGTGTGTGCAGCGGCAAGAAGCGTTGCTTCTGCAAGCGCACTCCCCCCGTCATACATCGATGCATTGGATATGTCCATACCGGTAAGCTGGCAGATCATTGATTGAAATTCGTAAATACTCTGCAACGTCCCCTGGCTTACTTCCGCCTGGTATGGAGTGTACGCAGTATAAAATTCCGAACGGCTTGTGATTGCGCCTATTGCAGATGGTACGACATGATCATAACTCCCGCCGCCGAGAAAATTACTGATACCCGCGTGCAGGTTCGTTTCAGCGATACGGTACAGTTCTCTCATTGTTTCGCATTCGGATATCCTGGGCGGCAGGTCCAGATTGCCTTTGAAGCGGATATCATCGGGTATGTTTTTAATTAACTCATCGAACGATTCTGCTCCGATGGCATCGAGCATTTCTTTTCGTTCGTCGTCAGTTGCCGGATAATACGTCATGATTCTACTCCTCTTCTTTGCCCTGTTTGTGTATTACGTTTATGCTTCAGCTACATGCTCTTTGTAAGCAGCGCTGTCCAGAAGTGCATCCACTTCGGATGGATTGTTCAATTTAATCTTCACCATCCATCCCTTCTCATACGGGTCCTGGTTAACCAGTTCCGGGGTATCGGCAAGTTCTTCATTGACTTCGACTACCTCACCGCTTACCGG
>SKXH01000172.1 GCA_007128495.1 Bacteroidota bacterium | reverse complement strand
TCCACGCCAATAAGCCGAAGAAAGTTCTGCCGCGAAAAGAACGTGTCTATACACGTATGGAAGAAATGATCCACGATTTTATGCTCGTGAATTTCGGTATCGATCCACCGGCGGGTGAAGTCTATTCTGCAGTTGAAAATCCCAAAGGTGAATTGGGATTTTATATACAAAGTAAGGGAGGCGGTGTGCCGTGGCGGTTAAAGATCAGGTCCCCCTCGTTCGTCAATATCCAGGCACTTCCGCATATGCTCAGGGGCGTTATGGTCTCCGACGTCGTTGCCGTCATCGGCAGTCTCGATCCGGTTATGGGTGAAGCGGATAAGTAACAGCAATTTCGATGTGATAATAAATGAAGGACAACATTAGTTCTATGTTAAACGAAGCAAGACGAGAACAATTAGATAAGATTATCAAGAGATACCCAAAAAAACAGGCGGCTCTCTTGCCGGCACTGTACCTCGTTCAGGAGCAGGCGGGGTATATTTCAAAAGAGGCAATGCAATACATTGCAGATTATCTTGAGATCCCCTACGGCCACGTGCTCGGTGTCGTTACATTTTATACTATGTTTTATGATAAACCTATCGGACGGCATCACATACAGGTGTGTACAAACGTTAGTTGTCGGCTTCTGGGTTCGGAACCGCTTGTAAGCCACATCGGTAAGCAATGCAGTATTAAACCGGGAGAGACCAGTGAAGACGGCCGGTTTACTCTCTCCGAAGTTGAATGTCTCGGATCTTGCGGAACGGCTCCGATGATGCAAGTGAACGACGATTATCATGAAAATCTTACTGTTGAAAAAGTAGATGCACTATTAGAATCGATGAAGTAAAATTATGACTGATACCGATATTAAATATTTGTTACCCGGCATACCGGATCTCCATAAAATCAATGTGTATGAAAAAGAGGGTGGATACGGAGCATTGAAAAAAGCGCTTGGTATGAAGCCCGATGATGTTATTGAAGAAGTGAAAAAATCAAATCTACGCGGACGGGGCGGCGCTTGTTTCCCTGCAGGATTGAAGTGGAGTTTTATGCCGAAAAATTCCGAAAAACCGAAATACTTATGTGTGAACGCTGATGAAGGTGAACCGGGTACGTTCAAAGATCGCGAGATAATCGAACACAATCCGCATGCATTGATCGAAGGGACGCTGATCGCATCCTACGCAATGGGTGTAACAACGGCATATGTGTATATCCGCGGCGAGTATGTGAAATGGATGAAAATTCTTGAAGCTGCAATTGAGGAAGCGTATGATAAAAAGTATATCGGAAAAAATATTGCCGGCTCAAAATATTCCGTCGATATGTATGTCCACCGCGGTGCCGGTGCGTATATATGCGGTGAGGAATCCTCCCTCATGAATTCACTGGAAGGGGAGCGCGGCTATCCGCGCGTTAAGCCCCCGTTTCCGGCGCAGTACGGCTTGTGGGGATGCCCAACCACCATCAACAATGTTGAGACGCTTGCCAACGTGCCGGTTATCATTAATAACGGTGCCGACTGGTATATTAAAATTGGAGTAGAAAAACATCCCGGCACATTACTTTACGGTGTGAGCGGCCACGTCAATAATCCCGGCGTTTTTGAATTACCGACCGGTGTATTATTAACCGATCTCATTTACAAATATGGCGGCGGAGTTCGCAGCGGCAAAAAGCTCAAAGCCGTAATACCCGGCGGATCGTCTACCCCGATATTGCGGGGTGATAGTATCGAAGGAGTACGGATGGATGCGGACTCGCTTATGGAAGCCGGGTCTTCAATCGGTACTGGAGGAGTTATCGTGATGGATGAGGATACCGATATACCCGATATCATTGAAAGAATCTCCCGATTTTATCATCATGAGTCGTGCGGCCAATGTACGCCATGCCGTGAAGGAACCGGCTGGATGGAAAAAATAATCAAAAGAATTAACCGGGGTGAAGGCAAATTGAAAGACCTTGATGTGCTGCTCGATGTGGCCAATAACATAGAGGGTAACACAATATGTGCTCTCGGCGATGCCGCCGCCTGGCCGGTACAGAGCGCAATAAAGCGTTTTCGTGATGAATTTGAGGCAAAAATCGATGTTGAAAAAACCGCTGCTGCCTGAATCGGTCCTCATCTTATGGAAATTGTAACAAATATCTAAAAAAAATCGTACACAATAATATCAAACTAAAAAGGATTGTGTACTTATGACAGAACAAAACATTCAATGCCCCCGCTGTGGTCATCAAAATCTCCCCGACAGCAGATTCTGTAACAAGTGCGGAGCCGCGGTTGTGTCGGATGCCGCTGCAGCTCCTGTACCTCCTCCCCAGAGTGCAAGTGCTAAGGCGATTATTGCGCTCATTCTCGGGTTACTATCGATATTTATGCTCGGATTCATCGCAGGAATTCCTGCAATGATTCTGGCAAAAAACGAAGAGGATGAAATCCGTCGCGGAGCTTCACCCGTTGCGGGAGAGATGCTTGCAAAACTTGGTTTCTGGCTTGGATTGATAGGAACCGTACTTTCAGGTTTAACTATTCTTCTTCTTATATTTTTTCTTATATTCGGTTTGAGTTTCCCCATTATTTTTAGTTGTGGTTTTTGATTGGAACATATTATTACTATATGCGTCTAACTGAACGTAAAAAACAAGCACGACAATCCGAACAGCCGAATTCGTACATGTACCAAACATCCGTGCTGCTCAATGATCCGGTGTCAGAGTTATCTGATGAGGATTTGGTGCGTCAATTTCAAGAGGGGAACAGAGACGTATTTCGTTTACTGGTCGAACGGAATGAGGATAAGGTACGTTCTATCATTCTCTATATGCTGAACCGCGATGATGTGGTCGACGATGTTGCTCAGGATGTATTTATAAAAGTGTATAAAGCTCTTGACAATTTCAGGTTAGATTCAAAATTTTATACATGGTTATATCGCATTACCGTTAACAAGTGCCGGGACGAATTGCGCAAGCAGAAGTGGAAACGGTTCATATCGTTGAATGGTCAAGCCGATAGCGATGTTGTAAATATTGAGAAATTAACGACCGAACAGAACCACAACGAATTTAAAGAGGCGGTTCACAAGGCGCTGCAAAAATTGCCCGGCAAATACCGGGAGATAATTATTCTGAAAGATATAGAGGATTATACATACGACGAGATAGCCGATATTTTACAGTGTGAGCACGGAACCGTTAAATCACGTTTATCGCGGGCACGAGCGGCATTACGGAAAGTTTTACAACCATTCATTACGGAAGAGGTATGAAGCGAGATCGTACATATGAGGAACTACTCTCCGCATATATCGACGGTGAGCTGGAGAGCGAGCAGGTTCGTTTCGTAGAAGAAGAACTGCTCGGTGATTCTGAATGGAAAAAACGATATGAAGAGATGCGTGTTTTGCGGACGAGGATGATGTCGCTGCCAGAGGGTGAAAAAAGGAAAGCGTTGTGGCCGGCATTATCGTCGAAAATTGAGGAGGAGGAGTATGCGGCGAACTCGAATATTTTTCCGGCAAAGCTAATGCCGGTGGCGACTGTTTTACTCGTTATCGTTGTAGGACTCAGTTCCTTTTACATAACCCGGAACTGGGATACCGTGAGCGCATATTTTGACGATACCCGCACGGTAGTCGGGGATATTTATGAACAGGGTATCGTCCGCGGAGCATTACAACCGCTATTTGATGGCGTCACCAATGATGATATGATACGCTTTGCGGTCAGCGGCATCCTTTCAATCCCGGAAGCCGATGGGCATGGCCTGAAGGTGGAAAGCGATGGAGATCAGCAATACG
>SKXH01000183.1 GCA_007128495.1 Bacteroidota bacterium | reverse complement strand
GATTGCTTGTTTGTCACCTCGTAATGCCGAACAATGTTGCCGGTTCCCGTGAAATCCTCCAATTTATTGCCCGGCAAATCTCGAAGGATACCTATGTCAATATTATGGATCAATATTATCCGGACGGAATAATGGTTCAAAAGCCGGATAAATACGACCGGATTAATCGCTCGATAAACCGTGATGAATTATTCGACGTGTTCAAAATAGCACGTGACGAGGGATTATACCGGGTCGATGAACGGTGGAGATGGATGTAATTCTTTGTAGTACAAATTTCCTGCCCTTTTAATATTTCTCGCAACCTTTTCACATAATAGACGTATACACCCACAGTTCAAATTTACAATCACTGAATTTATTGCATTCATTACGTACTATTCAAAAGGTGCTTCAATGAAACGGAAAAAACTCATATTCGGCTCACTGGGAATTATAATCATTGTAGTCATAGTGGTTATGTTCATGTCAAATTCCTCGAGCAGTGATCAAACTACCGAACGAACGGTTACGGTCGAACGAGGAACGATCGTCGAGAAAGCCCTTGCTGTCGGGACGGTTGAGCCGGAAAACGAAATACAGGTGAAATCGAAAATCTCGGGTGTGGTGAAAAAGATCTATGCGGAGCCGGGGACGTTCGTCAGACAGGGAGAGCCGATCATAGAAATACAGCCCGATCCGACTCCGCTCGAGCTTGCCGAATCGAAACGGAATCTGGAGCTTGCGGAAGTGGAATTGGAAAATCTCACACGTGATTATGAACGAAACAAACAATTGCGTGAACGGGGACTTATATCCGATCGTGAGTTTGAAGAGTTTGAAAAGCGCTATCAGGATGCTACTATCCGGTTGCAAATGAGACGGGAAAATCTTCAGCTCCTCGAATCCGGCCGTGTCGTTATCGGGGATACGATGATCGAAAGCCAGATCAAAGCCCCAATTACCGGTTTCATTCTTGAAAAAATGGCGGATATCGGTGATCCTGTTGTTCCGTTGACCACCTTCCAGGCGGGTACACCGCTTATGACAATGGCTGCTATGGATAACCTGGTATTTAAAGGCACGGTAGATGAGATCGATGTCGGTAAGCTCGACGAAGGGATGCCGGTTGAGATCAAAGTCGGTGCATTACCGGATGCAGTGATTCACGGTGAACTCGATAAGATCTCATTAAAAGCGCAGCGACAGGATAATGCGACGGTCTTTCCGGTAGAAATCCAGATCCACGATAATCCGACGGTTAGATTACGAGCAGGGTACTCAGCCAATGCCGATGTGATCATCTCACGGAAAGAAGATATACTGGTCATTCCCGAACGGGTGGTTACGTTCAGAAATGGCGATGCGTTCGTCGAGATTCCCGACGGTCAGGGAGGACGGAAAGAGATTCCCATTAAAACAGGATTAAGTGATGCCATTAATATAGAAGTTAAAGAAGGACTTTCTGATGGCGACGTCGTTCTTGAAAAACCGGTTCAGCGCTTATCCGTCAGATAAATCTTAGCAAGTTAATACGAAATTCAAATGTCACCTATATCGTTACTTTCAGAATTCATCAGGGATATAAAGCAGCAAAAGTTGCGTACGTTTCTTACCGTCTTCGGTATTATGTGGGGAACCGCAACGATCATTGTTCTGCTCTCCTTTGCGTTTGGTCTTCGCGATCAAATGACGTTGAATATGCGCGGGATGGGGGATGAGATCGTTATCCTCTGGCCCGGCACGACCTCGAAACCGTTCGAGGGATACGGCATAGGCCGGCGGATCCGTTTTCGTGAATCCGATGTAACATTACTCGAAAGACAAATCTCGGATATTCGTGAAATCAGTCCGGAATATATGCGAAGCAACACGCCGGTTAAAAGAGGGGATATGATAAACACGCCGAACATTGGCGGTGTGTATCCGGTGTACGGCGAAATGCGGAATATATTTCCGCAGGAAGGCGGTCGTTGGTTTAACAATACCGATCTCAAGGAGCGCCGCCGGGTTATTTTTCTCGGGAACGACCTGAAGGAATTACTCTTCGACGATGAAGAGGCAATCGGCGAGATCGTCATGGTCGGCAGCATCCCGTTCACGGTCATCGGTGTGATGCAGCCGAAGACGCAAAACTCATCGTATACCCAGCGGGATAAAGACCGGGCGCTTATTCCCGCATCAACATTCTCGGCGATCTTCGGAACCGATTATGTCAATAACATAATTTATACACCAGTCAATCCAACGCTCTCTGAGGATGTGAAATCACAGGTGTATCAGGTAATGAGCCGGAAATACCGTTTTCATCCCGACGATCATGACGCTATATCGATCTGGGATACGAATGAGATGTGGATGTTCATGTTCTACTTCTTTCTGGGGATGAACATTTTTATGGGATTGATCGGCGGGTTTACGCTTGCCGTCGGAGGTATCGGGGTGGCGAATATTATGTTTGTTGTCGTGCAAGAACGAATGCGCGAGATCGGCATCCGCCGCTCGGTGGGTGCGAAGCGGTGGAATATAATGCTGCAGTTCTTTGCTGAGACCTTCTTTGTGGTGGGTATCGGCGGAGCACTGGGATATATTATCGGCTGGCTCCTGGTACAGGGACTGCAATTAATACCCGATAACATTGCGGAGTACGTCGGTACGCCGCACTTTGCCCCCGAGGTCGGCATCATTGCATTCCTCGTGCTCGGATTGATCGGACTTGCCGCCGGACTGATGCCTGCACGGAGAGCATCACGCCTGGACGTTGTTGAATGTTTGCGAACCTAAGAAAAGGAATTCAGTACGATGTTACTCATTCTCATTCAAGAATTTTTACACGATATAAAGCGACAAAAACTGCGGACATTCCTGACATTGCTTGCCATTACGTGGGGAACGATCTCCGTGGTTATCCTACTCTCGTTCGGCGAGGGGATCGGGAATAAAATGATCGAAGGTCTCCGGGGTGGCGGTAACAGGGTTATCTTCGTATACGGCGGACAGACCAGCAAACCCTATGAAGGATTACCGGTCGGAAGACGTATCCGTCTTCAGGAGGAGGATATCAATTTATTACAGCGTACCATTCCCGGTATCGAATATATCAGCCCGAGTTATGCACGGTGGAACACACGCTTACGGAGTGAAAACTCATCGACCACCGTTTTTATGGAGGGTGTGAATCCCGATTACGAAGAAATGAGAGCTATGTATCCGGCAGCCGGCGGCCGGTTCTTCAACACACAAGACGTCGCACAACAGCGGCGTGTATTGTTTATCGGAAACCAACTTGCGAAAAATTTATTCGGAAACGAAAGCGCCATAGGTAAACAGGTTTTCGTTGACGATGTGCCGTTCACGGTTGTCGGTGTTATGGAAGAGAAATTTCAGACAAGCTCGATGCAGGGCCCCGATGATAACCGGGCTTTGATTCCGTATACAACATTCCGGACGACATACGGTCATCGGTATATAAACTCGTTGCTGGTTCGACCGACCGATATACAATCACAAGACGTACTTATCGATGAAATGAAAAGGATTCTCGGTGCGAAGTATAAATTCGACGTAACCGATGCACAAGCCCTCTCTATATGGGATTTTATTGAGTTCGAGCAGATCAATCAACGTATTGCGTTTGGGTTTCAGATATTCTTATTCGTAGTCGGATTTTTTACCCTTCTTATCGCAGGTGTGGGAGTGGCAAATATAATGTATGTGGTGGTTAAAGAGCGCACCCGGGAGATCGGGGTTAAGAAGGCAGTGGGTGCACGGCGGAGGCATATCATATCACAGTTTGTATTTGAATCGGTTTTTATTTCTTTTCTCGGGGGCGGCATTGGGCTTGCTTTTTCGGCGGCGGTCGTCTTGGGCGTACAATCGCTTGGTATTAACGACGGCGCAGGACAGTTTTTCGGTCATCCGGTACTCTCACAAGCTACTATGATTGTAACCGTAAGTATATTAACGGTTATCGGACTGGTTGCCGGTGTATTTCCGGCACGGAAAGCGGCAAGCGTAGACCCGGTGGAATCATTGCGGTATGAGTAGTTTGCTATTTTCTGAACTTTTGATAAAAAGTAAATGACAATAATTATATAGATGAGAATTTAGATGAAAACGTATACGTATACTCAGGCACGTCAGAAACTTGCATCTATTCTTGATGAAGCATCAAAAACCGGTGAAATACGTATTCGTCGTAGGGATGGGAGCATATTTACAGTTAGACCGCTGAAGCAAAAGGTCAAAAAATCGCCATTTGAGACTGTCAAAGGATTAGACTTGGATGTTTCAATGGATGAAATAGTGGATATTGTAAGAGAAAGCCGTGAAAGGAATTACAACTTCAAGAAATAACCTACGGCTTCACCGGCTCATATCCCTTCTGCCATAACAAATTTGGAATTCCCGTCTCGCCGAATAAGTGTGCCGCCCCCACCACCACAAAGTAGGTTCCCTCACCGCGCAGAAACGAATCGATTTTCTCTGCCATCCGGCGGTTGCGTTCGTGGAGTAGTTCTTCGTAAAGCAGCTCGAGTTCCGGATGCTTTTCAACGCTCTCGAATACAAAATCTTTGATCCACTCAGCATCGAAGCGCGCATACGCGTCGAATAAATCGTGAATACGATCTCTCGGCATCGTCAGATCGTACAGGAAATCCTCGAGCAGCAAAATTTGCAGTTCGATATCGAGATCGCTGAATATCCTGAGCTGCTCCGCTCCGGTTTCAAGTTCTATGATTTCCTTTTCATCACGTGCATCGCTCAGAAAATAAAGATCGACACCGTATTCTGGTATGTAGCCGAACTTAGCCATTTGTAATTGGGAAAGTGTAAGGGCAACAACCCACGGTTTCATCGGCTCGTACTGTCTGATGTTCAATCCATGCTGCTCGAATTCATCCTTCACCGCCTCATATGTCGAATCGGGAATGACCTCCCGGAGTGTCTTTTCACCGTCAAACCTGCCGTATTGTTGAATAAGTTGTACCATCTCATTCTGATCGATATTCGTTATATCGACTTCAACTGCCAGATAATCGCTTTCCTCAAATGCCTCCTCGATCTCAAGCGGGAAGGGGTATATATCGTCGTTTGCTAAGTGGATCGATCCCAATAAATATACCTTTGCGTTTTCGGTTGAGACTCTCCAGAACAGCGATTCTCCCAAGCTATCCGCTTTGACCCCGGCGGTTACCCCGAAGAAAAGCCAGACCAAAAACAGAACGATGGAGAATATTTTTCTATAATTGCTCATAGTTCGATTCCCTGTATTTACGAAAGCTGTATACCGGTAATATACGAAATTTACCGTCTCCCCCAAACGTCAAACGGTTTAATATGTTTGAAAATCTCTATGTGAAACGATATATTGGAAGCAAAAAGGATACAATGCATATGATCGAATTAACCTCGCAGGATGATGTTCAAAACTTCGTTAAAGAAAATAATATCGCCGTTATTTTTAAGGCCGGTGGTTGTCGGCAGACCCGGGAAGCACTCAGAAAAATTACGCCGTTCTTTAAAAAACACCCCGGCATTCCCGCGGGAAAAATCGATGTCGTACAACACAGGGACGCGAGTGCTGAGGCGACCAATTTGTCGGGGAAAAAACACGAATCACCGCAAATTCTGCTTTTTAGAGATGGGCAGTGTGTATATGATGCTAACCACTGGCGAATAGAAGGAATTTCGCTCATTGATGCGATTGAATCATTTCCCGGGGAATAAATATAAATTGTAATCCTGAATAAAATTTCATATCTTATAGATATACCTACCGTTCTTTACATACTACGGTTAATTAACTTCCAAAAAATGGCAAAGTATCTTTAAAAAATTTTTATATGCAGGACTAATCTTATGCACACGAAAAAATCTACATCTACCGACGCAATACCCAGTTTCTTTACCAGCGTATCACGCAATTTTAATGAAGCTGCAAAGTATACAGAGCATCCGAAGGGACTCCTTGATCAAATCAATACTTGTAACAGCGTTTATCATTTCACATTTCCGATCCGTAAGGGCAAGGGAGAATATGAGGTAATACAGGCGTGGCGGGTTGAACATAGTCATCATAAATTACCGACTAAAGGCGGTTTTCGCTACGCAGACAACGTCCATGCCGATGAGGTTATGGCTATGGCCGCACTTATGACATATAAGTGTGCAGTTGTTTCAATTCCTTTCGGCGGCGCCAAAGGCGGTGTTAAGGTTAATACGAAAAATTATAGTGTTGAACAGCTTGAATCAATTACGCGGCGATTTACGGCGGAGCTCATCCACAAGAATTTTATCGGTCCCGGTATTGACGTTCCCGCACCTGATTACGGTACAAGCGCGCGGGAAATGTCGTGGATGGCCGATACCTATCAGGCGTTCCATCCAAACTCTGTCGATGCAGCGGCCTGTGTAACCGGTAAACCCATCAGTCAGCATGGTATTCAGGGCCGGAAAGAAGCAACCGGCCGCGGAGTATATTTTGCTTGTCGAGAAGCTTGTAAAATTGAAGAAGATATGAAAGTACTCGGCCTGTCGAAGGGGCTTGATGGTAAGACGGTCGTCGTACAGGGACTCGGAAATGTCGGCTATCACTCAGCAAAATATTTAGCCGAAGATGGTGCAAAATTGATCGGATTGATAGAAATCGAGGGGGCGATCTATAATCCCGACGGATTTGATCTTGACGATGTGGTGCGCCATCGCCAGGAAACCGGCTCTATATTGAACTATCCCGGTGCAAAAAATATCGAAAATTCTAACGACGCGCTTGAACTTGAATGTGATATATTAGTTCCGTGTGCACTCGAAAATCAAATTACACACCTGAATGCTCACAATATCAACGCCAAGATCATTGCCGAAGGCGCGAACGGACCGACAACTCCCGAAGCGGAAGAGATCCTTCTGGAAAAAGGTACACTGATCATTCCCGATGTTTATTGCAATGCAGGCGGTGTGGTTGTTTCATATTTCGAATGGTTGAAAAATCTTTCGCATGTTCGGTTCGGACGACTAGGCCGCAGATTTGCAGAATCAACAAACCAGCAGTTATTGCAGGCGATCGAAGTTTCATCGGGCGTTAAATTCCCCGAGGAAGTTGTTAAAAAGATTGCCCGCGGGCCGGATGAAGGCGATCTAGTAGACTCAGGGCTCGAGGATACGATGATAATGGCATACAGGGAAACTCACGGTATGTGGACTCAATATGATAAAAAGATTAGTCAAAGAACTGCAGCGTTCATTAATTCGATTAATAAAATAGCACAATCATATCTCGATCTGGGTATTTTCCCGTAAACCATTCATTGTATTCTCAACAAAGGGGTATCTCCGGGAAAACCGTCGGTGCCCCTTTTTTATTGATTCCAAATCCAAATCCTTGTATATTACCTAATTATAGCAATCTGATTGCGGAACAATTTACAGAACTATAGCGTCCAGTATATAAGGGAAAATCTTTTTTCTATGAATAAACGCGGCGTGCAGGGAGGAAATATATGATATCAATTGTAGTTCCGTTGTTGTTTGGTTTACTCTTTTGGGGAGCACCGGACGGTGTGCAAGATACCGGCTCCGCAACGGAAGATGCATCTGCAAAACCTGATTTACGCAGTGTGGAAAACAATGCCTTTATACAAGGTGAACGGTTGGTATTTGATCTCAGGTATGGTATCATAAAAGCCGGTGAAGGAGAAATGCGTATACCCGAAGTTACTCAAATAAACGGGCGCGATGCCTATCGAATTCAGTTGACTGCACGGTCTGTTTCCCCCTTTTCCTGGGTGTATAAAGTAGAAGATTTATGGGAGTCGCATCTCGATAAAAACGGATTATTTCCATGGGAATTTAGCGAACGCATACGTGAGGGCGGCTACTCACGGGATACCAATGTTGAATTTGATCAGATAAATAATACGGCTATCACACAAGATGGCGAAGAATATACAGTCCCCGAATATGTACACGATATGGTGTCGGCTTTTTATTATGTGCGAACATATGATTTTGATGAACTCGAACCGGGCGATAGAATAACGCTGGAAAACTTTCATCGGGATTCAACATATACGCTCGATGTATTATATCATGGCCGGGAAGAAGTAAATGTAAAAACCGGAACCTTTGATACAATAGTTATTGAACCGCTTATCCAGGAAGGAGGATTATTTAAGCACGAAGGTGCCATCCATATCTGGCTCACCAATGACGATCTGCGTATCCCTGTGCGGATGAGAACACGTATACCGGTCGGATCGATTACCGCAGAGTTGAGCCGTTATACTGGATTACGCGATGCCATCCGGGCACGGGTGCAATAACCTATGACGCGATTTAAACGAATTGACCTCTCGTCGGTACAAACAACCTCGATCAAAAAGCGTACAAGCAAAGTTGGTGTGCAGGATTTTGCCGGATTATATGATCCCGCCAGGCAATCATTTTCTCAATTCCTTGATTCACTCCCGGCTATACTTGTTGCAGATGATTTTAAAAATGTTGTGCGACACATCGTTGAAGCCCGGCAAAATAAAAAACCCGTAATTGTCATGATGGGCGCTCACGTTATTAAGGTGGGATGTTCTACAATTATTATAGATTTAATAAAACAAAACATCGTCACCGCAGTTGCTATGAACAGTGCCGCAGCTATACACGATGTCGAAACGGCAATGTGGGGAGTAACGTCGGAGGATGTTGCCGATAATTTATTGGATGGCTCATTCGGTATGTGGACCGAAACCGGTGAATTTATTAACGGTGTATTGACGCATAATTTTCAAGAGTCGGATGACGGGTACGGTGAGGCCCTTGGGGAAGCGCTCACAAAAAAATCCGCACCCAACCTGGAGTACAGTATACTCGCGGCCGGGATTGCCTCTAACATTCCGGTAACAGTCCATGCTGCTATCGGAACCGATATCGTTCACCAGCAGCCGACTATGAACGGCGCCGCTACGGGTGAGTTATCATTTCGTGATTTCCGAACATTGTGTGAGGTTGTAAGCGGTTTAAACGGCGGGGGTGTTGTGTTGAATTTCGGATCGGCTGTTATACTGCCCGAGGTATTTTTAAAAGCGCTCACCGTTGCCCGGAATGTCGGACATAAAGCGAGAGGATTTGTGACGGTGAATTTTGATATGATCCAGCACTATCGTCCGCGTGTCAATGTCGTTCAGCGGCCGACACAGGATGGCGGGAAAGGATACAGCATTACCGGTCACCATGAATTAATGATACCGCTGCTTGCCGCAGCAATTAAAGATGTGATGTATAATGATAGATGATCAACAAAAACACTCGAATGGTACCGACCAACCCGAGCAATTGAATCGAACGGAATTCACAAGTGAGGATACCGTTTTCAGCCGGTTGAATCTGCATCCCTCGGTGTATGCTATACTTGCACTTATCGTCATATTCTTTTTATACCAGATTGTCGGCGGCGGCATTACCCTTTTATTATTCGGGATGGATTTTTCCGACGATAACGTGCAGGCAATCCGGATAGCGACGATGTTCGGGCAAATCATATTTTTACTGATTCCGACATTGATACTTATCCGGTTTCAAACGAAAAATATATTCCGGTATGTTCGGATGAAGCCGATCGGATTTTCTGAAGTGTTTTTTATAATTATTGGTGTGATTGCCGCGCAGCAATTTTTACAGGGTTATTTAGTGCTGCAGGATATGATCCCTGTGCCCGAGACGATCAAGCCGTTTGTCGAGAGTATACGTGAATCGATCGAACAAATGTATCAAACGCTTGTAATGGTTCAAACGGTGCCCGAACTGCTGTTTGTTATTTTTGTCGTTGCGCTTGTGCCGGCTTTCTCCGAGGAATTTCTGTTTCGCGGATTGATCCAGCGGAACTTTGAATATTCATTCGGGCTTGCGGGCGGCGCGGTGGTCGCGGGTGTAATATTCGCACTATATCACCTTAACCCTTTTACGCTTGTACCGTTAATGGTTCTTGGTATCGTGTTTGGATTGCTGGTTTACAAGACAGGCAGCATTCTTGCCGCCATCCTGGCACATTTTGTAAATAATCTTATTGCAGTTGTTTCCGTATATTACCGCCGTGAGGAGATACTGCTCCCCGCTGAAACGGACCCGGCAATAACCGGTACAGTAGTGGTCATGGTGATCAGCGGCGTCATTGCGGTTGGCTGCTGGATACTGCTATCAAAAGCAGCGGACGAGAGACGGCAAGCTCAAGAAGAAAACAATACCTAAAGGAGAACAATGATAGAATGCCCTAATTGTAAAGAGCAGATACAGGACGAAGCGGAATACTGCCCGGTATGCGGCGTCCTCCTGGTCGGTAATGAGGATATCGCATGTGAAAATCATAGCAACATACCGGCGGTCGCAGTATGTATCATTTGCGGCAAACCTGTCTGTCAGAAATGCCGGAAAACCAAAATGCACAAAACGTTTTGTGAAGACGATAAACACATTCGTGTATATCAAAGCTGGGCGGTCGCGTACGTCAGCTCGACCGAGTATGAGGCCGAGATGGTCAAAGCGAACCTTGAGAACGCAGGTATTGAATCGATGATTTTTAATCAACAGGATCATGCATATTTTCTGACCGTCGGCTCGATGGCTCGCGTGAATGTTATGGTCCCGAATGATCGGATTAATGATGCAAAAAAAGTAATCGATACTCTTAACTTTGAAGCCGACGATAATGAATAATTTTCTACAACGTCTTCTCGTTGCCCTGATCGGTATTCCGATCATACTCGGCGCTGCAATTGCAGGAGGGATATGGTTTTTCATACTTGTACAAATAATTGCAGTAGGTGTATTATATGAGTTTTACCGGCTCGCAGAAAGGAAAGAGACGCACCCACACTATATTATCGGGCTTGCGGGATTAACCGGTATTTTAATTTTCTTTGCCTATCAATCGTTATCGGATGTATTCGGATATGAATATAGAATTTCCGATGAAATTGAGTTCATTGCAACAGTCGGATTATTTTTTATTCTGCTCTCGGTCGTGTATGAATTATACCGGCACAAGGGATCGTCATTTTTGAATATCGGCACGACGATGTTCGGTGTATCGTATGTTGGCGTGGGGTTGGGAACGTTTATCGGCTTGCGCGAGCTGTTTGATAGCGGAGCGATCATCATTCTTATATTGTTCTCGATATGGGTATGCGATACCGCTGCATATCTCGGCGGCAAAGCTACCGGAAAGAATAAATTGTATGCGGCGATAAGCCCGAATAAAACGGTTGAAGGCGCACTTTTCGGTCTTGTTTTCGCCGTAATTACAAGCGTCGTGTGTAAATATCTATTCGTGGATACTCTTGCACTGCACGATGCAGTGGTCATCGGATTGATCGTGGGCATTGTTGGGCAGGTCGGCGATCTGGCCGAATCGATGCTGAAGCGGGATGCCGGGGTGAAAGATTCATCGGCATTTTTCCCGGGCCACGGAGGATTTCTCGATCGATTCGACAGCATTATATTTGTATCGCCCGCAGTTTATTTGTATGTTATGACAGGAATGAATTTTTAAGTAAGTGTATGCATACAAAAAATAACATACAGAGCAACGGGTTACGCGTCAACGTCATTTCGCTCGGGTGTTCGAAAAATCTTGTCGATTCCGAGGAATTGATGGCGCAGCTCAGGCACGGCAATGCAACCCTGACGGATGAAAGCGACGACGCGAATGTTGTAGTGATCAATACGTGTGGATTTATCGAAGCGGCAAAAGAGGAATCGGTAAATACAATTCTGTCGGCGGTGCGGTGGAAACACGAGCGCGCCGGACGTAAGGTGTATGTGATGGGATGTCTTTCCGAACGCTACCGTGGCGATCTTTCGAATGAAATACCGGAGGTCGACGGTTATTTCGGCAGTAACAATATTCAACCGGTTGTCGAACAGCTCGGCGTCGATTATAAACGTGATTTGCTTGGTGAACGGTATCTTACCACGCCGAAACACTTTGCGTATCTTAAGATTTCCGAAGGATGCGATAATCCATGTTCCTTCTGTTCTATTCCGTTAATGCGGGGAGGACATAAGAGCAAACCGATGGAACAGATCGTGAAGGAAGCGAAACAGCTCGCGTCGCTCGGTGTCAACGAGTTGATCATTATCGGACAGGATACAACATATTACGGACTCGATCTCTATGGCAAACGGCGTCTCGCCGAATTGCTGTATGCATTGGGAGAGATCGATTCCATTAAATGGATTCGATTGATGTATGCGTACCCCGCAAAATTTCCCCTCGACGTTATCGATGCATTTAAAGAAGTACCTTCACTTGTACCGTATATCGATATACCGGTTCAACATATAGCAACGCCGGTTTTACGCTCGATGAGGCGCGGCATATCGCGCGAATCCACGGTAGACTTACTCCATCGACTTCGTGACGGAATCCCTGATCTCACACTGCGATCCACATTGATCGTCGGTTACCCTGCGGAAGGCGATGCAGAATTTGATGAGCTTGCGGAGTTTATCGAAGAGGGCTATTTCCACCGCCTCGGCGTGTTTACGTATTCGCAGGAAGAAGACACGGTTGCACACCTGCTCGGCGATCCGGTTTCTCCCGAAGAGAAAGAACGGCGGCGTGCGAAAATCATGGAGATACAGCAGAACCATTCATTCAACAGAAATCAGGATCTCGTTGATTCGGTGGTCGATGTTTTGATCGATGAACAGGATAACGGTACCTATTACGGCCGAACAATGTGGGATGCGCCCGAGGTCGATAACCAGGTAATAATTGAATCGCCGGATAGAAAACTCCATACCGGTCGTTTTTATAAAGTACGTATTACCGATGCAATGGAGTATGATATATTCGGCGATGTAGTCGGTTAATAACTTTGTGCGGTTGGACGACGATGAACAATACATTTCTCATACAATTAATTTTTCATATCTCCATCATTGTGTTGATCGGTGCACTCCCCATTCTTGCATCCGATACGACAGAGACGAAAATAACAACGCTGTATTTCATCGAATATATACCGTCCGATATTGAATCGATCATAGAAGAAGCGGTTTCCCCCGAGAATGGAGAAAACATCCGGCAGCATGTCCAAACGTACCTCTACCAATTTGGCTACTTTACACCTTCATTCGAAAATAAGATTGACAACGATACCTTATTTATATCTCCGGGTGACAGAGCCGTTGTGCGAAATTTTGAGCTTGCTCCCGAGCGTTTTCCGAACCGTTCGATGGTACAACAGGAGGCAAATGACTTTGTCGGTGATCCGTTTTCGCAGCCGGACATTGAAATCTGGATATCCGACATACTCAATGAGTTTGAGCGCGATGGCCGGCCGTTTGCAGAGATTCAACTCGATTCAATTCAAATTGTCACTCTCAATGAAGCGCCTGCTGTCGATTTGTTTTTCTCGTTCAGCGAGATGGATGAGATAACCCTGCACTCGATACAGATCGAGGGTAACAATGAAACCCGCGACCGCATTATATTCCGGAAGGCGGGAGTGTTTCCCGGAGATCGTTTTTCCCGCGAGCGGATCGACAACATCCGTCCGCGATTACAGCGAACAGGATTGTTCCGTTCTGTTGCAGAACCTCAAATACGTATTGACCGTGACGGCGGTATACTCGTGCTGCAGGTTGAAGAGTCGAGGTTTAATTCTTTCGATGGTAT
>SKXH01000099.1 GCA_007128495.1 Bacteroidota bacterium | reverse complement strand
TCATATTGCTCGGCTTGTATAAGAAAACCGCTCAGGTGCGGTTGATCCTGACGGATTGTTGTCACAATTTCTTTGAGTTCATCCCACGTTTCCGGTTCATCGAATCCGTATTCGTTCAGAAGATCCTTTCTGTAATAGAGCAATCCTGCATCGGTAAACCACGGCATCGCGTAGAGCGTATCGCGGTACGTGCATGCCTCGATCGGCCCCGGGAGAAAGTCGTCCATCGGGAGTTCTTCGGCTAAATCGTCGAGCGGTCGCAGCCAGCCCGCCCGTGCAAATTCCGCTGTCCAGATAACATCGATTGCGATTACATCGATTGATTCATCTTTGCCTGCAAACCGGGTAACATATAAGTCGTGCTGAAGTGAAGCATCCTGCGGCGATTCAACTATCTGTACACGGATATGGGGATAATCCTCCTCGAATTGTTGAATGATCTTTTGATGAGCGGCGGTCGGATCGCGGCCGATGTTGAATGTTATCGTGGTGATGTCGTTCTCTTCGGTACAGCCAACGAAAATGAAAACGGCTAACAAGATTAAAGATATAGGACGCCCTAATTTCATAATTCTAAATAACGACAATATAATTTTTATATTTACAGAGGCCGCAGAGGAAGTAAAAATATATTAAAGATCACTGTTGTCCAAAATAATTTTCGTTTCCTCCGGGCCTCTGCATTTCAGAATTCTACTTCAAATCTATAAATATTTTCGATCAATTAAAAGTTATACGAGACAGAGAATTCAAACGATCTTCCGAAAATCGGACGACCGTTTGCTGCCAATGGATCCCGCGGATCGCCTTCCGTTAAACCATCTGAATCATTAAGATTGTCGGCATGGATGTGGAATGCCAATCCACCCGGGGCGGCCACCACGGCTCCAACATCGATCTTCGTATAGCTATCCAGTTGAAATACATTACCTCTCGAATCCCATCGTTTCCCCACGCTCCGTAAGGCGCCATACAATGTGGCGTCGAAATCGCCAAGCGCCAGCACGTAGCTTGGTGCAACCCGCACCTGCCAATCGGGTTGACGCCATATCGAGTTCCCGATGACATCCGGATCGAGATCGGCCTCTCTGATTTCTCCATCCTGTAATGTGATTGCAGCTCGTAATGTGAAATCACGATAGGAAAACGCACCGTCGATTTCAACACCGATTGTTCGCGTGTTAAGAATTGCCGCTTCTCTCGCGGCGCCAACATCGCCGTCAAACACGTCAACATCATTTAAGAAGCCGGTCGCAAAAAGACTGAAAGTGCCGGTATCATATTTAAATCCCAGTTCAACTTGCGTGAATTCATCGGCTTCAACTTCACCCGGATCATCCGGGTCAACACTAAACGTGCCTTCACGGATCATATCAAAATGCGGGAATAGAAAACTTCTTGATCCGCGGACAAAGAGACCGAATTCTTCGGTCAGATCAAGATTGATTGCAGCGGTAGCTGCCCAATCTTCACCCGACAGTGATTGTGCTATATCAGTTGCACCCGTAGGAAATCCGGGTCCCAGGTCGGCAGTATACTGGGTATTGAACCATTCATACCGTGCACCCAAATCAATTCGTAAAGAAGGGGAAACTTGCCAGGAATCTGCGGCATAAAACGCAAATACTCTTGCATCACCGGCAGATTGCAGTCCGAATGCCCAGGGACCTCCACCCCCTGCTTCGGCAACATCCTGACTTGTTACATCCGGTTGCAGCATATCTCCGTTGGCAACATTATGAACGGGAACCTGGTTACCAAGTGTCCAGAAATCTACCGCAGACCACCGTGACTGATAAGCACCAATGGTAATATCATGTCCCCGCCAGAATCTGGATAAACTAAGATCATTGGTAATAGATTCCAGGTCCTTCAATACCACCCAGTGACCGTAGTTCTGTAGCCAATCGGAACTGCTCAACTGGACGCCGTCGCGGGTTTGTAAGCTTTCCATATCGTGTTCCGCTAAGAATGTCGATACCTGAATCGGATTGCCTTCAGGTACAAAACCGAATGTATTCGCCTCACCCATCGTGACCGAAAGGTTATTCCGGATCGCCCAGCCGGCTCCTATGTCGAAATCTGCGTTGACACCACCGATAACTCCCTTCCAGCCGCGGCCACGGGAGAAATCAAATATTTCGGTATCGCCGCCTGAGTTTATTTGAAGTTCCCTGAATCGTGTTGCATTGCCGAGTTGTGCGAACGTGCCCGGATCATTACCCGTGTTGAGCGCCATTGGCAGAACCCACTGGCCATGATCATCGGTAAATCGTGCAAAAGCATTCAACACACCGTCGTCAAAAACTCTTGTGAGTTGTAAAGTAATTTGTCCTCCGTTTTCGGCGTTAAATTCCGTATCACGGATACCGGGAGATGTACGAACATACCCGCCGACCATATAGTATAAACGGTCGACTAACTCACCGCTGAGAATTCCATCTACCCGTTGTGTGTTGTAATCGGACGTAGTATATTTTAACCTTCCTCTTGTAACCTCATCACCCCGTTTCAGATTGAAATTCATTGTTAAACCGGATTCGGCATTTGAGAATACCGAGCTCGGTCCGCCGCGCAGCGCTTCGCCTGATTTCACTGTTTCATCGACGCGGAATATAGAACTTTGTTCGAAGAAGGAAAGAGTTTGTGCGCCGTAAGTAGGTGCTCCGTTAATAGACATAGTCACAAACGGCGCATCGCCGGGTGCAGGCAAGCCCCGCACGAAAATGTTCGCGCCGGCTACACCACCGGAACTTTCGGGCCAGACACCGGGGACCAGCTCGAGAAGATTGGCAGTGCTCTGGGGTGAAAAGAGTTCGATATCCGATGCTTCCATCGTGGTTATAGCAAAGCTCGCATCGCGCTTACGAACTCCCGCACCACCGGGGGTCCCGGAAATGATCACTTCATCCATTCGAAGTACGTCGGAGGTTAATCTAAAATCGATTGTTACGGTTTCATCGGCTGCTACCGTTACGGTGCGCGATGAAGTCCGATATCCCACCGCACTTGCACGAATAACATGCGTCCCTGCCGGCACATTAACGACACTGTAAGTTCCGTCGGATTTTGCCGCCGCTCCGATAAAGGTATCTTCGATAAAGACGTTGGCAAAGGCGATCGGATTACCATCTTCATCGGTAACCGTACCCTGAATGGTACCTTGCTGTGCTTGTAGGTTGAATGAGAAAAGTACTGCTACTATTGAAAGGAAAATGCTGTATTTAAGAAACATACCACTCATTTGAGGTGCCATGATAAACCTCCCGCAATTTAGTTGATAATTTCATTTTTAAAACTAACAAATACAAATAATCAACTTCCCGGATTACAGGGTAAATCACCTCCTTTCGGCTTTACAATTATAATATTTTAAGTTCAAATTAACAAGTATAATATATCTTGTTGAAAGTTCACTTTCAGTCACCTATCCGACAGTTCCGGGATTTTTGCGCTGGCGGGGCGTTATACCGTGAAATTTAAGATCACACGCGGGTTTCAAACATTTACATACTCATTCCAAATTTTGTATAACTCCGCCGTCGCGATCACGTCGCCGATGCAGTACCCGGCTATTTCCTTGAACCGCTTTTCTTCATAGAGCTGCTTCATATCGAGTCCGGAAATGCCGTCGCTTTTCGGACTTTTAATATTGAATGCTTTGCAATAAAAATCCAAACTGTATCTACGAAACGCTCCGTAAAATGTAAGCTGATCGAGCAGATCGCAGTGTATTTTCGGATCGTACCGATAGGGGAGGAGGTTGCGGCTCGGTTTTATACCGAGCATCGCCGAGCGGAGAATGAGAAACGGTGAATCGAAACCGCGCCCGTTAAAGGTAATGAACTGATTATACCGTTTTATATCTTCCCAGAATGTCGTGAGTATTCCTTTTTCATCGGTACCGACAAACTCGATCATGCTGTCTTCCGAGAAAAAGTTCTCCTTGACCTCCGATTGATAAAGCACTTTACCCCGTTTCGAATCGGGATTGAACAACCCGATTGCAAGAAGCTGCGCGGTAAGGGGTGAGAGGTTCATTTTTAATTTTGCATCCTCAAGTTCCTCTTCGTTCTTTGCGAACTTGGTGATGTATTCCTGCTGCTCCTCGTCGAACGATTCAAGAGGATAGGCGAGCGATTCGATGTCGAAGACGACCTTGTTCATATTTTATTTCCTATCGATTATTGTTGATTTATTATTTAACTGTGCTGTTTTTCTGGATGCTATAAAAATAGATGTTAATTCTGCCGATTCTTTTAGCAGATTTTTAATTTCTGCATTATTCATCATGTCTTCGTCAATTATAAATTCTAACCAGAAATTTGTTTCGTCAACCTCCTCTATGACGGTTCCTAATTTTGTTATAAAAGTTGGTTTGGATTGAGCTATACATGCTGCTCTATAATTCGCGGCTACAGAGGTAGTGCATCGAATAAGTTGGTATTGTACATGTCTGCCGAGAGGAGACGAGGGTAATGAGACTGCTATCTTCACACATCTGTGAGCGAATTGTTTTGTTCTCGATTTCAGCTCCTGTTTATTCATATATCCATCTTATAAATAATCATTAGACAATAATCAATAATCATTCAAAGTGTTCCTCAATAACCACTCCGACCACATCCCAGCCGTATCCCCTTCTCGCCAGATAATCCGCCAGGTGTCGTTTTCTTTTCATCGGGTCTTTTGACCGGTCGGTTGAGAGTTTCTTCTTCGCAAGGAGGCGGGCGTTGTTGAGTTCGGTCTCGTCGTCGCAGTATTTTTGTTCGACGTGGCGGATGATGGTATCGCTGATGCCTTTCTGACGGAGTTCGCGCCGTAATCGGTGTGTGCCGACCGGTTTTGACCGCATTTTGGATTCGGTGTACATTTCCGCAAAGCGTTTGTCGTCAAGCTGGCGTTCCTGATAAAGTTTGGCGATTATCCGGTCTATGGTTTCGGGAAGGAGTTTCTCGCGTTCGAGCCGTGTGCGTATCTCGGCTTCGCTACGCGGTCTGTAAGAAAGAAACCGCAGCGCGATCTGATAGGCACGTATCATCTCGTCTGCGGTTTGTAATTTTTTCAGCAGCTTCTCATCGACCGTGTCGCCTTTGCGAAGCCCGTTGTCGATAACCACATTACGATCCAGACCGACGGCGAATTCATCGTCGACATAGATCGAGTACCGGCGTGGATTTTTCTTTTGCTGCTCTATTCGTGTGATAACCATTTTGCATGGTTATTATTGTCAGTTTTTCGAAGCCGCTTTACCGGATGTTTTTGTTTGCTTTGCGTCTTCTGTTTTCTCCGGTTCGGGCGGTAGTAAATCGAACTTTTTGCGCAGCGTTGTTTCTATCTCCTGACAAATTTTCGGATCTTCGGTGAGGAATTTTTTCACGGCGTCGCGTCCCTGACCGATACGGTCGTCTCCGTATGAAAACCACGATCCGCTTTTTTTGATAATGCCCTCATTCACCGCAAGATCGATGAGGTCGCCGATCTTTGAGATGCCTTCGTTGTATAAAATATCGAATTCCACTTCTTTGAACGGCGGCGCAACTTTATTCTTTACAACTTTAACGCGCGTACGGTTACCGATAACATCCTGACCGTCTTTGATGGCGCCGATACGGCGGATATCGAGCCGGAGCGAACAGTAGAATTTTAATGCGTTGCCTCCCGTGGTCGTTTCGGGATTGCCGAACATCACGCCGATCTTACTGCGAAGCTGGTTTGTAAATATCACCGAGGTCTTCGATTTGCTGATCGAGGAGGTGAGCTTGCGAAGCGCCTGCGACATCAAACGCGCCTGCACACCCATTGTGGGATCGCCCATATCCCCTTCGATCTCTGCACGCGGCGTGAGTGCGGCAACCGAGTCGACGACGATCACATCGAGCGCTCCGCTGCGTACAAGTGTTTCGGCTATCTCGAGGGCTTGCTCGCCGTATTCCGGCTGCGAAAGAATAAGGTCGTTCACGTCTACGCCGAGTTTCTTTGCATAGTTGATATCAAGCGCGTGTTCCGCATCGATGAATGCGGCGAGTCCGTTTTTCTTTTGCGCTTCGGCGATGACGTGCAAACATACCGTCGTTTTTCCCGAAGACTCCGGCCCGAAGACTTCGATTACCCGTCCGCGGGGAATACCGCCGATCCCGATCGCAACATCAAGCGAAATGGAACCGGTCGAAATTGAATCGATCTTTTGAATGGGACCTTCTCCCATCCGCATGATCGATCCTTTGCCATGCTGCTTTTCGATCTGGTCGATTGCGATCGACAGCGCTTTTGATTTTGCGTTTTTTTCGTCAGCCATTGAAAAACTCCTTTGGTATCTATGTGGTCAGTGAAAATTGTTTAAGGATTGAGTACACGGAGCCGCCCGGACGAAGCTCGCTTTTCATAAGCAGTATAAAGTGTACTTCATTGTCTAATGCATCAAAAGTAATGTTTTCCATTTTCTTAATCAAGTCCTGTGCGGCACGCCTGTCTTTCCCGGAGCGTATATTTATCCGCCCGATGGTGATGTGCGGATGAAACTCTCTGGTTTCTTGTTTAAATCCGAGTTTCGCGCAGTTTTCTTCGATTTTCTTTTGCAGGATTTCGAGATCGGGGGAGAGAGGGGTACAGCCGACCCAGATGATACGTGGATTTTTCGGATTGGGAAAGCAGCCGAGTCCGTTGTATCTGATCCAGAACGGTCGTTGTTCTGATGCAATATCCTGCAGCGCAGATCCGACTTTATCGATAGTTCCGGTATCGGTATCGCCGAGGAATTTCAGGGTCATATGAAGTTTATATGATTTTTCCCACCGAACGGGCGCTTCGTTCCCGTTCAATTCTTTTTGGACTTCCTCCGCCTGAACTTTAAAATCAGGCGGGGTGTCTATGGCAATAAATGTTCTGATCTTTTCTGACATGTATGGAATTAACTTTTAGTCGGTCGATAGCTGTTCGGCTATATTTATATTGAGCAGTCTGCGCCGCACGAGTTCCATTGCTGCCTGACTTGCGCGTTCCTTGACACGGATACGCTCGTCGCCGAAATTGAATTTCAGCGAAACGGTTTCATTGGCATCTGCGTATGCGATCCACACCAATCCGACCGGCTTTTCAGAAGTTCCGCCTGAAGGACCGGCTATACCCGTTACCGATACACCGATATCCGCACCGGCAGTTTTGCGAACGCCCGCCGCCATCGCTTCGACGACTTCTTTGCTTACTGCGCCGTAGTCTTGTATCAATGATCCGGGAACATCCAGATATTTTATCTTTGCCTCATTGCTGTACGCAACCACATCGGCGAGGAGGAATGATGAACTCCCCGGAATATTGGTTAACCGGTCGCCGATGAGTCCGCCCGTACACGATTCGGCAATAGCAAGCGTTTTTTGTTTATCATTGAGTAATTCGGAAAGCGTTACTTCAAGCTCGATTTCTCCGACGGCGTAAATGTATTTATTTGCTTTATCCCTTATACGTTTTTCTACTTCATCGAGTTTTTGATCGGCTTCCTCCGAGGTCGGGGCTTGGGCGGTTATGCGCAGCCGGACACCTTTCGGACTCGGAAGAAATGCAAGCCGGGCGCCGTCGGTTAAGCCGTATATATCACCGAGTTTTTGAGCGAGAAATGATTCGGGGATGCCGGTTGTTTTCAGCACCCGGTGCCGGATGATCATGCCGTGGGTGAGTTTGCTCAATCGGGGAAGCACGAAGTTTTCTACCATCGCTTTCATCTCATAGGGTACGCCGGGCATAACACAGAAGTACTTTCCGTTTTCTTCAAACCACATACCCGGTGCGGTGCCGTGTTGATTATGTATCGGTGTTGCTTTGCACGGCACCAGTGCCTGGTCTTCGGCAGCTTGCGTCCAGGGATAATTGCGGCGTTTCATCAGCCGTTCAATATTTTTTCGAACCTCTTCGTCGGGTACTAAGTCAGTATCAAAAAACTTACAAACGGCGGATCGTGTCACATCGTCGTGCGTTGGCCCGAGGCCGCCGGTAACGATGACCACGTTTGCAATTTCAATAGCCCGTTTAAATTCAGCAAGTATTTTTTTCTCGTCGTCACCTACAACCACCATATATTCCGCAGGTATGCCGATGTGTGAAAGTTTTTCGCCGATGAAAGCACCGTTGGTGTTCATTATCTGACCGATGAGTATCTCGTCGCCGATGGTTATAATGTATGCGTTCATGTTGGTATGTATGAGGCAGAAAAATTTAATAACAAAATGACAAAACGATTACAATAACATTTTAGAGGTGTTGCCATTATATTGATCACAGCATCTTTTCGATGATCGTGCGCGCTTGCTGTAATGCCTGCGGTAGTTTATCCGGTTCGCGGCCGCCTGCGGTGGCGAGGTGCGGCCGTCCGCCGCCTCCTCCGCCGACTAACTTCGCAACCTCACCGACGATCCTTCCCGCCTGCAATTTACGCTCTTTGATAAGATCATCGGTAACGACGCACAGTAATTGAACCTTATCATTCACCACCGTGCCGATCACGCCGATGCCGCTGCCGATCTTCGCGCGCAATGAATCGCCGAACGATTTCAACTCATCCATCGAATCTATTTCAAGCTGTAACGTGAGGAGTTTAAATCCATCGAGTGAAATCGCCTGTTCAAGATAGCTGTCGATATTTTGTATTTTCGAACGGGATTTCTGTTTTGTAATTTGTTTGCGGAGGTCGTGCGCTGCCTGTGAAAGCTCATCGTCAATTGATTCTCTTTCCCGTACAAGTTCCTCGGCTCTCTGGACGCCGGCTTCGGTCGGTGAATCAGCGATGGATGTGTCAACCGTACCGAGCGACGGTCGTGAAAGCTGCGGTTCCTTTTCTTCGGTGTACTGTGCAAGCTCTTTCTGCAGTGCATAAATTTGTTCATATTTTTTGGCGATATCTTTTTCGAGTTCTTCCGCCTGACGTATACGATCCTGAATATACCGTTTGATACCTTCACCTGTTACGGCCTCGATACGCCGCACACCGCTTGCGATACTCGATTCGTGCACGATCTTGAACAAACCGATATCGTCGGTTCGTGGAACGTGCGTTCCGCCGCAGAACTCGACGCTGAATTTTTCATCGATAATTACAATACGTACTTGATCGCCGTACTTTTCACCGAAGAACATTTTCACACTCGGTATCTTACGCGCTTCATCATACGGCAGCACTTCATCTTTCACCGGTATCGATTCTTTGATCTTCTCGTTGACCATCTGCTCGATGTCGTGCAATTCTTGGGGGGTAATTTTACTGAAGTGCGGGAAATCGAACCGCAGACGGTCCGGTGCTACGAGCGATCCCTGCTGTTGTACATGCGTTCCCAGAATTTGCCGCAGTGCCTCGTGTACAATATGCGTTGCCGAGTGATTGCGCTGAATATCGATGCGCCGCTTTTTATCGACGCGGGCGGTTACCTCTTTGCCCGGCGGAATTTCTACCGGCTTTTCAAGTATGTGAATACTGACATTCTCTTTTCGTTGCGTATCGACAACGCGGTACGTTTCTCCGTTGATTTGAATCTCACCCGTATCACCGACCTGGCCGCCCGCTTCTGCGTAGAACGGACTCTTTTCAAGTATCAGCAAATTCTTCTCTGCATGCAATACCGGGGCGGAACTTTCAAAATTTCCGTAGCCGGTAAATTTGAACTGCTCCGGTTTCAGCAGCGAGCTTTCGATCGTGATCGACGGACGGGATTCCTGTCCGGCAGTTTTTTTAACATCGCGAGACCGTTCACGCTGTTGGGTCATCAGTTTGATAAAACCTTCCTCATCTATAGTAAATCCTCGTTCACGGGCAAGCAACGCGGTCAGATCGACCGGAAATCCGTACGTATCGTATAATTTGAAAACATCATCGCCGGGGATCGTTTTTTTGTTTTCTTTATTCAGTCTTGCAACAATTTCGGTAAATATCTCGAGTCCGCGGTCGAGCGTAGCGTTGAAACCTTCCTCTTCACTTTTAATAACCCGTTCAATGTGCTGCTGCTGTTCTATAACTTCGGGAAACACATCGCCCATTGTTTTCACGAGCACCTCAACGAGCCGGTAAATAAACGGATCGCGCATCTCAAGATTTCTTCCGAAGCGGGCGGCTCTCCGTAATATACGACGGAGTACATACCCTCTGCCTTCATTCGAAGGAATGGCCCCGTCGGCGATTGCAAATGTCAATGCCCGCACGTGATCTGAAATCACACGCATTGCGATCTGATCGTTATCATCTTTGTATACTTTTCCACTCATTTCGCTGATCGCGGAAATAAGCGGGGTAAACACATCGGTATCGTAGTTGGAGGGGGGATGTTTGAAATTATTTTGCATACACTGCAGTGCAGCGCAGATGCGTTCGAATCCCATTCCCGTATCGACATGCGTTGCGGGCAGCGGTTCGAGCTCGCCGCTTTCGTTACGGTTGTTCTGGATGAAGACGAGATTCCATATCTCTATTACACGGGGATCGTCTGCATTGACGAGATCGGCGGGTGCGTCGCCATCCGGAGTAAGGTCCATATGTATCTCCGAACAGGGACCGCACGGCCCGGTATCTCCCATCTCCCAGAAATTTTCTTTTTCACCGAAACGCAGAATGTGTGAGGGATCGATATCGGTTACTTCTTTCCAGAGTTCGAACGCCTCGTCGTCGTTCGTGAAGACCGTTGCCCATAATCTTTCTTTCGGCAGATTCCAGACGCCGGTCAATAATTCCCATGCCCATTGTATGGCTTCTCTTTTGTAATAGTCACCGAACGACCAGTTGCCGAGCATTTCAAAAAAAGTATGGTGGTAAGTGTCGCGTCCGACCTCCTCGAGATCGTTATGCTTACCGCTAACCCGGATACACTTTTGTGTGTCGGCTGCCCGGGTGTAGTCGCGTTTTCCTTCGCCGAGGAAAACATCTTTGAATTGATTCATCCCGGCGTTGGTGAACAACAGCGTCGGATCGCCGTGAGGGATGACCGGTGCACTCGGAACGATACGGTGCCCGCGTTCTTCGAAAAATTTTAAAAAGTCGTTTCTTATCTCTCGTGACGGTTTCATAGTGTGTTTAATTATGCAAAATAATTTAAATGTTGTACTCTTTACTATCTGCCTGGGGTCCACCGAAAAAGCAGCGTAATCATTCTGGCAGTAAAAGTTACTCAATTTTGATTACGCCCTTTCAGGGCTTTTACGTGGATCATTATTTTTTTTGCCCGCACTTGCCCGGCAGCGGAAAATCCTTATTCAAACCTCGATCTGTGTATGGAGCGCGATCTCTTCGAGTACGCTGTTTACCCGGAGGCATTCCTGCATTTCGCCGGTATAAACTACGGCTTTACCTTTGTTGTGAACTTCCCAGGCAAGCGACTCGGCTTTTTCAGTCGAACATCGTATCGCTTTCATCAATTGAGTTATAACCTCTTCGAATGTATGTACTTCGTCGTTAAACAGTATGACTTTCGCAGGGTCCTGAGTCAGGACATCTTGATCGTCCTGCTGAATTTCAGTCGGCCTGGTTAGTGTCATACACGCTCTCCGCTAATAAAGTTAAACATGCAACTGCTTTTAAACTTATAGTATAACAAAATATTTTAATGAGAGCAAATAATTGAGTATTAACCAATATAATGAAAAGTGTGTCATTTTGTCACCATTCGAAGCGCCAATCATATCCCCGGAATATGCCATTTTGTCTTAACGATTGAGTTTTAGCCATTGCCCTTTTTTTATAAACAATTGAAAATAAAGAATATAAGGTACTATCTTGTGTGTTGGCACGGGTTTTGTGAGTATAATAAAGTGAAAACACTGGAAGTGATGAGAAAAATAATAAAGTGAAGGAGGTGACAAGGTATGGCTATCACACGATGGAACCCGGCAACGGATGTAACACGCGACCTTGATACGATGCAGAAGAGAATGAATCGTTTGTTCAACGATTTCTTCAGCGGACGTGAAGGTGACGGTGATGAGTTGATGGCCGGTGCGTGGAGCCCGGCAGTCGATGTCGTTGAGCATGATGATTCCTTTGTAATTGAGGCAGAGCTTCCCGGTATGAACAAAGATGATATCAAGATCTCGGTAACGAATGATGTCTTAACAATTCGAGGCGAGAAAAAGATAGAGAAAGAAGATAAGAAAAAGAACTACCATCGTACGGAGCGGTCGTATGGCAGCTTCTCAAGAACATTCGCCTTACCCGGCAACGTGAAAGCAGATAAGGTGGATGCTGAATTTAAGAACGGCATACTGACCGTGACTGTACCGAAGTCTGAGGAAGCGAAGCCGAAGCAAATTGATGTAAAGGTCAAATAAGCACCGGCACGATTCATAACAAAAGGCGGAGGTTCCGGCATCTGGTGGGAGATGTAGAGTCGGAACTCCGCCTCATTATATTTATAAAATAGGGAGTGATGTTGTAATGGCAAACGAAAAAGATATCCAACAAGCAAATAAGAATATGGAAATTTACCTGCCCGAAACCTTACCGGTTGTACCGTTGCGGAATACCGTTTTCTTCCCGCAGCAGGTATTGCCGATTAGCGTCGGAAGAGAGAAAAGTTTATACGCGGTTGAAGACGCACAAAAAAATAATACGCCCGTATTGGTTGTAGCACAACGCGACGGCGATGTTGAAAATCCTTCTCTTGATGATTTATATACGATGGGTACTGTTGCAAAAGTGGTGAAAACGTTCAACATGCCCGACGGAACTAAAAACGTATTACTGCAAGGTATCGCTCGTGCGCGGATATTGACCGATACGGAAAACGATGGATTCATAAAAGTCGCCACAGAACGGATAAACGAAAAACCGGCGGATGATATAGAGATTGAAGCGCTCGTGACAACCGTGCGGAATGTATTTCACCGCATGGTAGAATTAAGTCAGGAATACAGCGATGAGCATCTTTCGATCATACTAAACCTCGATGACGCCGCGGGTACAGCCGATATTACCGCAGCCATTATGGCCGCACCGGTCAAAGAAAAACAACACATACTCGAAACGCTGGATGTCAAGGAACGATTGCAAAAAGTTCATATGCAATTGAATAAGATCGTTCAGCGGCTCGAGATCGGCAGTAAAATACAATCGGATGTTCAGGAGGAAATTAGTAAGAACCAGCGTGAGTATTATCTGCGGCAGCAGCTCAGAGCAATACAGAAAGAGCTCGGTGAAGATGAAGAGCAGCCCGAGATAAAGGAATTCCGCGAGCGAATGGAAAAATCCGAACTCCCCGGGGATGTCCGCGAAACGGTGGAAAAAGAATTGAACCGTCTCTCGAAAATGCATACGTCCTCTGCAGAGTACACGGTAACCAGAACGTATATCGAGTGGCTGCTCGATCTGCCCTGGTCGGTTTCGACCGAAGATAATCTGAATATCGATCAGGCCGAGAAGATTCTCGACCGCGATCATTACGGACTCGATAAGGTAAAGAAACGGATACTTGAATATCTCTCGGTCAGAAAATTAAAAAACGATATGCGCGGTCCGATCCTTTGCTTTGTCGGTCCGCCGGGTGTGGGCAAGACATCGCTCGGCAAGTCTATTGCAGAAGCGCTCGGTAGAAAATTTATCCGGATGTCGCTCGGCGGTATTCGTGATGAAGCCGAGATACGCGGTCATCGCAGAACCTATATCGGTGCGTTGCCCGGACGAATTATTCAGGGGATAAATAAAGCCGGATCGAACAATCCGGTCTTTATGCTCGATGAGATCGATAAACTCGGTC
>SKXH01000100.1 GCA_007128495.1 Bacteroidota bacterium | reverse complement strand
ATCATATCGGGAATGATGAGAGATGTAACGGGTTATCATGTTCTTCAACAACAATTGATACAGAGTCAGAAATTGGAATCGATCGGAACACTCGCCGGCGGCATTGCACACGATTTCAATAATATCCTCGGAATTATTATGGGGCACGGACATCTCCTGGAACAAGTGCGGAACGACGACGAGAAGTTTTCTAAAAGCCATCAAGCAATATTGGATGCCACCGAACGAGGCACGTCCTTAGTACAAAAATTGATGATCTTTGCCCGCCAGGATGAGTCGAGTTATGAAGCAAAACAAATCAACGATTTGATCCGCGACACTAAAGCGATCATTCGGGACACTCTTCCCCGCTATATAACCATTGAAACCGAGCTTGATGAAAAAATACCCGTAATTGCTATAGACCCGACACAATTTAATCAGGTATTATTAAATCTATGCGTAAACGCACGCGATGCGATGCCCCACGGCGGTACGCTGACAATCAAAACTAAACTTGTCGATGTCGAGAATATACGGTCAAAATACCCCGACGCGGAGTCATCAAAATATACCTGTGTTGAGGTGAGCGATACCGGTGTAGGAATCGATGAGGATACACGACAAAGATTATTCGAGCCGTTTTTTACAACAAAGGAAAAGGGGAAGGGAACAGGGCTCGGTTTACCGGTTGTTTACGGCGTGGTTAAAAACCATCGCGGGTTTATAGATATTGAAAGCGAGAAGGGAAAAGGCACTACCTTCTATGTGTATTTCCCGTTAAATTTACTTGCAAAGGAAATTGCAGACGGGATATCTCCTGCCGATGAAATGGTGACCGGCGGCACTGAAACAATTCTTCTGGTAGAAGATGAGTATTTGCTGCGTGAAATGGTAAGAGAGTTTCTTAGCGGGAAGGGATATACAATAATTGAAGCTGCGGACGCTGATGAAGCGATTGAAGTTTATCAACGGGAGAAAGCGGCAATATCGATGGCGCTACTGGATGTCGGACTTCCGAAAATGTCGGGCCTCGATGTTGTTAAAAAACTGAGAGAAATGGGTGGCGATATAAAGTATATTCTGGCAAGCGGTTATCTCGATCCCTCGCAAAGATCCGAAATGATAGAATTACAGGTCGGTGATTTCATTCAGAAACCGTATGATCCGGGGCTTCTTTTGAAGACAGTACGGTCGGTGCTCGATGATAAAAAATAATATATTAAAATAATCTCAACCTACAGCATCCCATAAAAAAATCACGGGGCATTGCCTAGGGGGGGGGACGAAAACCCCCTATATTGGCTGTAAGGAGTTGGAATTTGTCCGTTTTTCAGGATTTACGCAAATTGACCCGACTTTTCGTCCACACCCCTAGCCCCGTGACATTCTTCTATTCCACTTCCCCGTCGGTTTCCGGTGGATTTGCCACACCCTCTTTTTATTCGGTCTCCAGACGTTCACTGAGTTCGGTTTCACGCTCTTCTTCAAGCTGCTCCTGCGCGATGCTAAGATTCTGCTCTGCACGATCATAATCGGGATTAATGTCAAGAGCCGATTGAAAAGCGTCGACTGCTTTTTCAAGTTGATCAGTATTCATATATGCAATACCCAAATTATTATAGAAGAAGTGCACATCATCCCGCTGCCCGACTGCTTGTTCAAGCACCGGTATTGCTTCTTCAAATTGCTCCATCTGGATATATGCATAGCCGAGATTATTCAATGCATATGCATTATGCTCATTGAGTTCAACCGATTGACGGTATGCGTTTGCCGCTTCATCAAGGCGGTCTATCGAATGATATATTCTGCCCTGCACAAGGTATGCATCACCGTTTTCCGGCTCGAGTTCGATAGCTTTGGAAATAGCATTTTCGGCCTCATCATAGTTGCTCATTTCAAGATATGCACGGGCAAGATTTATATGAGCCGGAACGTGTTCAGGTTTTGCCTCGATGAGAGATTCAAACCCCGATGCGGCAGCTTCTGCATCACCGTTACGGAGAAGCTGCAGGGCCTCGTCGTATGAATATTTCTCCTCTTCACTTTCCTGGTATGTTGCATTATCTTGTTCTTCCTGTTGATATCCCATTGATACCCCCGAGAATATCAGAAACAATCCGAATGTAACAGCGAACAATATTTTTGCGTGTCTCATGGTTCATTCCTCCTTATGTAGTTTGATGTATACAATGAATCGATGTCGGGAAATACAAATAAAACACCGTACAATTGCCCGGGATACTTTTCACCGTAATAAACCCACCATGCAACTCAACAATATATCTGACATAGGATAATCCCGATCCCGTTCCTTTCCCTTTTCTTGTTCGGGAATAATATGGCTCAAAACTTCTGGATAGTTCTTCCTGCGAAATACCGCCCCTTGTATCTGCGACGCGTAAACAGACATATCGGTGAGCAAATTGTTGTTCTTTATATGTTAGGGTTTCATTCTTCACCGATAGACTTAATCCACCTCCCTCAGGCATAGCTTCGCGTGCATTTAAACATACATTGACAATTGCTTTGTATATGTCTATCGTAGACCCGGTTACCGGCAACACCTCTGAAGATATATCCGTATCGATTACGATATCTTTGGGGAAGGTATTGCTAAGAAAAGAGTAAATATCACGAACGATCTCATCCAGGTAAATAGTCTGTCGTTCTTCGGGTAACCGACTCTTATTGCTCATCAACTTTTTAACAAGTTCATCGGCTTGAGCGGCACTTAACTCAATACCCGCTATCATCTTTTGGGCCTGTTTATCACCGGCCGGAATTATACTACGAAGGTAATTGGTTGAAATTAGTATAAGTTTTATAAGATCGCTTATTTCGTTGGCAGAACCCCGGCCGGTGATATCATTTTTTCCCATAGTTCAAGTCCGTTCCATCGTATTTTCCACATACTCTATTGCCCGATCGATTTCGCCGCGCATGCGATCCCACTCATCAGCGGTTGTTCTATGAATCTCGTACAGGTGTTCTTCGAGATCGATGTGCATTCCTTCCAATGATTCAAGCTTTTGCTATATTTCTTCACGTTCCTCATCGGTTGCTTCGTCAAGCTCGTTTCGCAGCTCGTCAAACTCTTCATCGATGGCGGTAATAATGCCGTTTATACGATCTTCATATACGGTTCGTTCTTCCTCTAATCTTTCTTCCTGACCATTACCACATCCGATTATCGCAAGGATCATTGTCATAAATGCCACAAGAAAAAATTTGCTGTGTAAGATTTTCATTTTAATACCCTCCGCGTGGATGTATACTATCGAATATTTTTCGAATGTTTTTTTTAGGCGGGCCCGCTGGAATGCGCAACTGATATTTACGTAAGGTCGCTTCTGTAACGGTAGAACCGTATAATGGATGCTCCTTGACAACAATGTTGTATAATGGCACCTTAACTCCCCGGGATGATTTCTGGTATCCAATGAATTCCGCGTCCGCAAATATCGGACGTCGGCCCTGTATTGCACGGATGAGCACAGCAGCAATTGCAACAATTAACAGAATGTGCAAAAATCCGCCGAGTGTATACCCGCTCACGAATCCGAATAACCACATAACCATTAATATCATAAAAATAAGCCACAGCATATGAATTTCCTTCTACACAAGTTAATTATTTATTATCAGCCGGTTTTAAATTTAGTGTATCGAGATCCGTTGATTCATCAACACGAACTCTTACATCTAAAAATTCTTCAGGTAAATAATCTTCAACACCTTTAATTTCACCGAACTCTTCTTCATCCTGAGCCGGTGAATAACTTAATGCGGCAACAACAATTGTAAGCCACGTTATTAATGCAACGGGAACAACCATATTCTGTAGTTTCAATTTTTCCATCCTGATATTATT
>SKXH01000158.1 GCA_007128495.1 Bacteroidota bacterium | reverse complement strand
GACTGGGATACAATGCAGCATACAGTAAATATGCTGAAGGATTTGGAGATTCCGTACGATGTAAAAGTATTATCGGCACACAGAACACCCGACGAGGCACTCGCATATGCTGCGGGTGCCGAGGCGGCAGGTATTGAGGTTATTATCGCTGCCGCAGGCGGTGCAGCCCATCTGGCGGGTGTTCTGGCTGCAAAAACCGTTCTGCCTGTACTGGCTGTACCGATGAAAAGCGATGCCTTGCAAGGACTGGATTCGCTGTTATCGATGGTACAAATGCCCGGCGGTATTCCGGTCGCGACGCTCGCAATCGGAAAACCCGGCGCGGTGAATGCGGCACTGTATGCGGCTGCAATTCTCGGAATTAAACATCCCGATATCAAGGGAAAAGTGCACGACTTCAGAAAAAAACAGAAAGAAAAAGTGCTCAATGCGAAACTACCGGAATGATCCGGTTGACTTTTAATTAATTTTTTTTAACTTGAAGTGTATATAGATATCCCGCAGTAAGCCATGTAGACATTTATGTTTACAAGGTAATATGCGGGTTTTTTTTTCTTATAAATTAAAAAGGAGGAAAATTTTATGGAAGGAGTCCGAGAGGGAGATGTCGTGCATGTCCATTATACCGGAAAGCTGCAGGAAGGTGAAGTATTCGATTCATCTCAGGAAAAAGAACCGTTGCAGCTCAAGGTAGGAGAAGGGAAAATAATTCCCGGATTTGAACAGGCACTCATTGGAATGCAGCCCGGCGAGAAAAAAACATTCGATCTCCCACCTGAAGAAGCATTCGGAGATCGGAAAGACGAGTTAGTTCATGTAATCGAGCGAAAGCAGGTACCGCCGGATTTAAAACTCGAAGTCGGTATGCAGCTTGCGCTTGAGGCACAGGGACAGGAACCAATACCCGCTCAAGTAGTTGATTTGAGTGAAACGACTGTTACCCTCGATACAAATCATCCATTGGCCGGAAAAGCATTGACATTCGAAATAGACGTAGTCGATATCGAACGTTAATTATTTACAACGGGGTAACCATTTCGCTCCGGTTACCCCGATTCCTATCTCATTGATTTTTTTTGATTTCCTCACCAAAAATTGTTATTATTCAATGTTTTAATTTTTGTATTCCATCACATTAAATGCTTGCTTAATGATCTCGATCGTAAAGAAATTTCTTTCCTTTGAGCTTTATACAAAAATACTCATTGCGTTGGTCGTTGGTGCGATATTCGGGGCAATCTTCAATGTTGACAGACACAGAGTTCAAATAGAACACGGTCCCGATGGAGAAATAGAAACCGCCGATGTAAGAAATTGGGAGAATATAACGGTCTATGCCAAAGACCGGGAGTGGAATTTTGGCCGTTCCGAACAAGATGGACTCATACGAAATATCGAACGCTTACGCCCCTCCGAACGCCGCCAAGCTCGTATTGAAGTAATTAAAATCGATGAAGAAACCGGTGAACGGGTTACCCGGGTCTACGATACCATTCGAAAGGTTGAAACAGTGGGAACCGTCGCGACCGCTGTCCGTCCTATCGGAACAATATTCATTCGGCTGCTTACGTTTATTGCTATTCCGCTTGTAGTTTCATCTCTGATTGTGGGGGCAACAAGTTTAACCGACCTTACCAAAGTTGCATCAATCGGTGCAAAAACGATAGGATATTATGTGGTGACGACATCCATCGCAATTACGATCGGACTTTCCGCGGCTAATATTATCCAGCCGGGACTTCGAATGGCTGAAGAACCACGGGAGCGGTTTGTCTCGGAGTATCAGGAGGATGTCGAAGCCCGCATCGATGAAGAACTTGAGGTCAGCGTTATAGATCAGATCGTGAACATGGTGCCGACCAATCCATTACAGGCGATGGCAGAAGGTGAAATGCTGCAGATAGTATTCTTTGGCATTGTGTTCGGTTTAATTCTTACCTCTATACCGAGAGAAAAAGCCGAACCGGTAATTAAGTTGTTCGAAGGTATTATGGATGCGATGATCAAGCTTGTGGAGTTCGTGATGAAGATTGCTCCGTACGGGGTCTTTGCCCTCATCGCTGCAACGGTGGGAGAGTTCGGCTTCGATATACTCGGTACATTGATATGGTATGTCATGGCCGTAGTTATTGGTTTACTCATACATATGTTTATCACGTATGGAATCTTGCTGAAGGGATTATCATCGATGCCGTATTTATATTTCTTTAAAGAAATACGTCCCGCTCAGCTTATTGCATTCAGCACAAGTTCAAGCGCTGCTACTTTGCCGATTAATATGCGGCTCGGCGAAGAAAAAATGGGATGCTCGAAAGAGACAACAAGTTTTATCTTGCCGCTGGGTGCAACCATCAATATGGATGGTACCGCATTGTATCAGGGAGTTGCTGCCGTCTTTATTGCTCAGGTGTATGGATTTGATCTTACGATTGCCCAGCAGCTCACGGTCGTGCTGACGGCCACACTGGCATCAATAGGAACTGCACCCGTTCCGGGAGTCGGTATCGTTATGCTGATCATTGTACTCCGGGCAATCGGTGTACCGGAAGAAGGTGTAGCATTAATTCTTGGTGTCGACCGGATACTTGATATGATGAGAACGCTGACCAATGTTACCGGGGATGCCGCCGCCAATGTGATCATATCCGAATCCGAAGGCAAACGATCGGACACAAGTAAACAAGCAGCGTAAATAAGCGAAAAGATTTGAAATGAAAAACATAGTCTGCATACAGGATATTGTAATTGGTGATGGCTACCCGCTTGCCTTTTTGTTAGGACCGTGTGTGGTTGAAGGCCGTGAAATGTTATTTACGGTCGCAAAAAAGCTTTTAACATTGAAGAAGCAATATGATATTCCGATTGTTTTTAAGTCGTCGTATAAAAAAGCAAACCGTACGAGTGATACCTCTTTTATCGGGATCGGTATGGACGAAGCTTTGAAGATGATGGAGACAGTGAAAAATGAGTTCGGGTTTCCGCTGATCACGGATGTGCATACGGAGCAGGAGTGTGGAATTGCTGCGGAAGTCGTTGATATATTGCAGATCCCCGCATTTTTATGCCGCCAGACGGAACTGCTGCGTGCGGCGGGGCGTACCGGAAAGCCGGTTAATATCAAGAAAGGACAATTTATGGCGCCGGAGAAAATGAAATTCCAGGCGGAAAAAGTTATCGCTGCCGGAAGTCCGGGGGTTATTTTGACCGAGCGCGGTACAACCTTCGGTTATGAAGATCTGGTAGTCGATATGCGCTCAATTCCCATTATGAAATCGACCGGTCATCCCGTTGTTTTCGATGCGACTCACTCAGTACAGGTACCCGGAGGAGCGAGCAATGCCACAGGAGGCCGCCCGCAATTTATAGCTCCGCTGGCAAAAGCCGCTGTTGCCGCGGGCTGCGATGCCCTCTTTATCGAAACTCATCCCGACCCGCCGAGTGCAAAAAGCGATGCAGGCAGTCAACTTGTGCTGGACAAACTCCAGTATCTGATAAAAGAGGTTTTGCTGATACGTGATGCACTTGCGTGATTTGATTGGAACATACACTTTTAACTGGCGTTATATATAATGTATAAAATACGTTCAAAAAAAATAGTTTTAGAAAAGGCCCGGCTGATCAAGCTCATATTGTTAGATGTTGACGGTGTATTAACAAATGGCGATATTACCTATGGTAAACTGAATGACGAGGAAGAGCCGGTCGAAATTAAAACCTTTGACGTCCATGATGGGTATGGTATAGTTAAGGCATTTGAAAAAGGACTTGCGGTTGGGATTATTACCGCCCGGAATTCAAAAGTCGTACAGCTACGGGCGGAGGAGCTCGGTATTAATGATGTGTATCAGGGATCGTTTAATAAAACGGAAGCGTATGAAGATATTAAACAAAAACGAAAAGTTAACGATAGTGAAGTAGCGTATATGGGAGATGACCTTTTCGATCTCCCGGTATTACAAAAAGTCGGTCTGAGTTCAGCTCCGTCAACTGCCCGACCTGAAGTTAAGCGAAAGGTTGATTATATTACAAAAGCACCGGGCGGTAAAGGGGCTGTGCGAGAGTTTATCGACTTAATCTTTAAGGCGAAGGGATTTATTGAGTAGTGTGAGGAATGGATGAACAGAACAACACATATCCGCGGCCGTTGAGTGAAAAAGAGTGGTCATTGGTAGAGTGGATTTTACCGGAAAAACGAGAGGGATATAGAAAATACCGTTCGCTTCTTACTTCGCTTCAGGTCATAGGACAGGGAAGATGGGGTGAAGGCGATCTGATCATGGGAGAATCCGGCGATACACCGGAACTCGAAGGGCCGATGGAGCGGGTATTTGCTAATGGCATAATAGAGTCCGATATTGGGAAAATAACGGTTTCGGTTCACGAATATGTTGCCGGGCAACTTGAGGTGCAGATCACGAACTTGCACAATGAGGAAATACCCGAAGATTTAAAGATTAAAAGAAAGGTAACATATTCGACGTGGGAACCGGGGAGTGTGTGTCCGTTCTGCGGCAACGCAGTACGGGAGGTAACGGTAAATCCCGGTAAACCGGCCGCAATCTTGGTGATTTGCAGAGAAGATAAAAATATCTGGATATACGACGAATCAGACGGTGTTAATCATCCTATTCCCGGCACCAACTATTACAATGAATTAATGCAGTATAAACAAATAAAAGATCCGTCTATAGCGTTACAGTCAAAAAATCTCTTTAGTATGCTTGACGACTATACGGATGAGGATCTTCGTGAAGCATTTATTCGATACAACAAAACGTGGCGTCGAATATCGGTCCGGAACGATAAAGAATCGACGGACGATCAAAAACAAAAGGTTACAGATATGCTGACATCAATTTTCAAAAGGAAATAACGTGAATAACGAGCAGACAACAGTTTCCGATATAGATAGCGCTGATATTATAAATCGGGGGCGGCGGGTTGTCGAAATAGAAAGTAAGGCAGTTCAAAACCTTGTCAACAAGATCGACGAGACTTTTGCTCAAGCCGTCGAGATGCTTCTCAAGTGCAAGGGACGGGTTGTAGTAACCGGTATGGGAAAATCGGGTATCGTCGGGAAAAAGATCGTGGCAACAATGAACTCAACGGGGACGCCGGCTATCTATTTACATCCATCAGATGCTGTACACGGTGATCTGGGGATGGTGCGCAGCGAAGACATCGTGATATGTATTTCAAAAAGCGGCAATACTGAAGAAATAGTAAATCTTATTCCGCTCCTTCAACGTATCGAGGTACCGATAATTGCAATTGTCGGTAACCCGGACTCGAAGATCGCACAACATGCACAAATTATTCTCGATATTAGTGTTGAACAGGAAGCGTGCTCGCTCGATCTTGCACCGACGACCTCAACTACTGCGACACTTGTATTAGGCGATGCTCTCGCGGTGACGTTACTTGAAAAACGGGATTTCACTCGTGAAGATTTTGCACGGTTTCATCCCGGCGGACATATCGGGAAACGGTTGTTGCTGAAAGTTCAGGAAATGATGATCAAAGGAGATGCAACACCGGTGGTGAGTGAGTCGGTCTCTTTAACAGATGCAATTATCGAGATAACATCCAAACGGCTTGGTGCAACGTGTATTGTCGACAAAGGCGGTCGGCTGAGCGGTATCATCACCGACGGTGATCTGCGCAGACTGCTCGGTAGAACTCTAAACATAAATTCATTGACCGCAGCGGATGTAATGACAAAAAATCCGAAAACGATACGACCGGATACACTCGCTGCAACTGCAATGCAGCAAATGGAAATGTACAGTATAACTCAGCTTGTTGTGGTTGATGAGAGATATACACCGGTGGGGATAATTCATTTACATGATCTGGTAAAGGCAGGGCTGGCACAACGATGAGAAACAGTGTTGTTTTATTTATCATTTTAATTATTTTTATCGGCGGTTTGGTCGGATGCGAACAACGGATACGACCGAGTATTGTCGAAGGTATGGATGCTGAGGAATTACCCGATCAGGAAAGCTGGGACAGTACGATTATTGTATCCAATGAAGGAGTCGTGTCTGCTATTATACATGCCGGCTATATCGCCGTATTCTCCGAGAAAAAAATTACGCTTCTTGAAAATGGTGTTCACATAGATTTTTATAATGAGGAGGGTGAGATAACTTCCGTATTAGTTTCCGACCGTGGAGAGGTAGACGATGAAACACAAGACCTGTCAGGTTACGGAAATGTCGTTATCGAAGGCGATGACGGTACCGTCCTCGAGACAGAAGAAATTCATTGGGAGAATAAAACTGAACAGATACACACGGATAAATTTGTGAAAATAACGTCACCCGATGAAATTATAGAAGGGTACGGTATGGAATCGGATGCCGGATTGAACAATTACACCATTTACCGTGTAACCGGTCAAACACGAGTTGAATAACAAGATGAAAACAGAGAGAAGAGATTTGAGCAGGGTATGGTTTATTTGGATTGTGTGTGTGTTTATCGCATATCCTATCGGAGCGGAAGACAATGATGTAATAATTATCCGGAATGCCGATAGTTTGATCGGTAAACGTGTCGATGGTGAAAACATTCGCGAATTGATCGGTAATGTGGTATTGGAGCAGGATGATATCGTGGTGTATTGCGACAGGGCGATTCATTACCCGGCACGAAACAGCGCCTTTCTCGAAGGAAATGTTCGCGTTGTAGAAGATACGGTAACGCTTCTTGCCGATCAGGGATATTATGACGGGAATGCCCGAATGCTTGACGGCGAGGGAAATCTGTATCTTGATGACGGGGTAACCCGGTTGACGGCAAAATATGGAAAATATTTTATAGACGAAAAAGTTGCAGAATTCTGGGAAAATGTCGTTGTCGACGATCCTTCCGGAATTGTTTATTCGGACCATCTGGTTCACCGCAGGGAAATGGAGTTTTCTACGGCAACCGGTAATGTGCGTGTTGTTGACCACGATCGCGGTACTACCGTGTACGGACAGTTGCTTGAATATGATAGTCACACCGGCTCAAGTAGTATGCAGGAATCGCCGGTGCTCGTCCATATGGATACTACCGAAGCGAGACAAATTGATACCCTTATCGTGAAAAGTAAATTGATGGAATCAATACTTGAAGATACGGTGCGGCGTTTTATTGCACACGATGAAGTGGAAATGAACCGGGGTGATCTTTCTGCACGCGGGCAACGTTCAGTATACTACGTTGACGAGGATGAATTGAACCTTACCGGCGAACCGATTATGTGGTTTCAAGAAAACCAGATAACCGGCGACTCGATCCATGTGCAGCTTGAAGAACAGCAGCTTCGATCTCTTGAGGTATACCGGCGTGCCTTTGCCGTATCGAAAAGCGACCCCAGATATCCCGATAGGTTCAATCAATTAACGGGTATGGAACTAACGATGTGGTTTTCAAATGATGAAATCGAAAAAATCGAAGTGCGGGATCAGGCGACGAGTCTTTATTTCCTCTATGAAGAAATGTTACCCAACGGAGTGAACCACGTGACGGGTGATACCATTACATTACTCTTTATAGATGGTGAATTAGATGAATTAAAAATTGCAGGGGGAATTGAGGGCGAATATTATCCGGAAAGACTTGTGCGTGGGCGGGTGGATACGTATAATCTGGCGGGTTTCCGATGGGTTGAGGAAAGACCCGATCTCTCAATACCGGAACGTCCGATAGTGCATCATCCGATTGGAGAAATATTGGAATGACCGAAGAGGCCAAAAAAGAACTCGTTGAACTTGAACGCTTGACGGAGAGCGAGCGGGATGCTGAGCGAGATAGTGTTATTAGAACCGATGGACTGTACAAACGATACGGTAAAAAGTTTGTCGTTAAAAATGTTTCGATCGAATTAAAGCAGGGGGAGGTAGTAGGGCTGCTTGGTCCCAACGGTGCAGGCAAAACCACCACGTTTTATATGATCGTTGGTTTGATAAAACCGAATAAAGGCAAAATATTCCTTGATGGTAACAACATCACCCGTGTCCCGATGTACAAGCGATCGAGATACGGTATCGGTTATCTGCCTCAAGAAGCGTCGATTTTCCGGCGGTTGACCGTCAAACAAAATATAATGTCGGTGCTCGAACTGCGTAACTTAGAAAAAAAAGAGCGTAAGGAACGGTGTGAAGAATTAATGGAGGATTTCGGTATATCGCACCTTGCAAAAAGCTATGGCAACGTCCTCTCGGGTGGAGAACGTAGACGTACAGAGATTGCACGTGCACTCGCAACCGATCCCAAATTTATTCTACTCGACGAACCATTTGCCGGTATCGATCCGATTGCTGTCGAAGACTTAATGACGCTTGTGGAAAGTCTTAATGAACGCGGGATCGGTGTTCTAATCACCGACCACAACGTGCACGAAGCGCTCTCGATAACCGACCGTTCGTATTTATTATTCGAGGGCAGTATTTTGAAAAGCGGTACCGCCGAGGATCTTGCAAATGATGAACAGGTAAGAAAGCTATACCTGGGTGAAAAATTTAAATTGGATAGATACTAATAATTTAACAATATAGGGAGTAAGATTATGGTTGTTGTCATCGACAAAAATGCAACCAAACAGGAAGTTGAAAACATTATTGAGACGCTCTACAAACACGGTTTCGATGTACATAAATCTACAGGTGTAAATCAAACCGTTCTTGGTGCAATCGGCGTACAACCCGATTTTGATACCAATACCATTAGAGTACTGCCCGGAGTTGCGGAGGTATATCGTATAACCGAGCAATATAAACTTGCCAGCCGATCATTTAAAAAAGAAAATTCCGTTATTAAGATCGGAGAAGATATTTTTCTCGGAGATAATGAGGTTGTGATTATTGCAGGTCCGTGTTCAATTGAAAGTGAAGACCAAATGTTCAAACTCGCCGAATCGCTCACCGCACTCGGTGCAGTTGTTTTGCGGGGAGGAGCATTTAAACCCCGGTCTTCACCATATTCATTCCAGGGACTCGGTGAAGACGGCCTCCGGATAATGCGAAATGCCTGCGATGCGTTCGGGTTGAAAATGGTCACCGAAGTGATGGATGTTTCACAAATCGACACCATTTTACAGTATGCCGATATTCTTCAGGTGGGAGCACGAAATATGCAGAACTTCACGCTGCTGAGGGAACTCGGAAAAGCAGCAAAACCGGTGTTGCTCAAACGCGGACTTTCAGCCACCACAGAAGAACTGCTCATGTCTGCTGAATATATCCTATCCGGCGGTAATATGGATGTTATTTTATGTGAAAGGGGAATCAGAACATTCGAAAGATCGACACGAAATACGATGGACCTGAGCTCTATTCCCGTCATTCATCAAAAAAGTCATCTCCCGATCATTGCAGACCCCTCACACGCAGTCGGTATACGGGACAAGGTCATTCCTATGGCAAGGGCGGCAATCGCTGCAGGAGCCGATGGAATTATGGTAGAAGTACACCCGGATCCAAATAATGCTATGTCGGATGGTGGGCAGTCGCTCTATCCCGAACAATTTGCTCAATTGATGAAAGAGGTTAAAATCATCATTCAGGCAATAGGAAGGGGATTATCAACTCCCGGGCTGAAAAAAAAGGTAGCTCACTCTATCAGAAATTGATATATGCAGACCTCACAAAAAACAATCGGGATTGCCGGCTTGGGGTTGATCGGCGGCTCCCTGGTCGCTGCTATTAAAAAGTACATACCGCGCGTTACGGTTATCGGTTACGATATAGTGCAGGAAGAAGCTGAAAAAGCATTATCAGCCGGCTGGATTAGTGAGGTGGAAAATTCTTTTGTTGAGCTCGCTAACTCCGTTGACATATTGTTTTTAGCCGCCCCGCTTTCAGGTATATTAGAGCATATAAAATCACTTCATTCGATTTCCCGGCCTATGATTGTTTCCGATGTTGCCGGTGTTAAACAACCTGTTGTGCATGCTGCTGAAACGCTTTCGGGAGATATTATATTTGTCGGAGGACATCCGATGGCCGGCAGTCAGAAATCAGGGAATATGTATGCAGACTCCGATATGTTCCGGAATACTGCTTATGTACTTTGTCCGCCTGTTACCGGACAAATTCCAGAAGAACTTATCGAAATAATTACTGCTGTCGGGGCACACCCGGTTTTAGTTGCATCGGAGGAACATGATAAGGTAGTGTCCAAAGTCAGCCATGCTCCACAATTACTTGCCATAGCATTATTAAACGAATTGTTAAAAGATGAGGATATAACCGAAGTTGCGTACAAACTTGCAGGCGGGGGATTTAAGGATGTAACCCGCATCGGCGAAAGCGATTATTCAGTATGGAGGGATATACTTGAAAAAAATAAGAAAAACATAGTATCCGATATCAGTACATTGATCGTCAGGTTGGGTGAATATAAAGAAGCGCTGCAAAAAGGGGAGTTGAGTAAAATTGAGAGAGATTTTGCTGCAGCCCGAAAGATCAGGAAAAACATCGGAAGAAAAGAATAATGATGAAGCGAAGGGAGGTTTTCTTTACCCCCACTTCGCCACAGCCGACTTGATCAATCTTTTTTTACAGATTCTTTTTTTGAGCTTGTACTTGTATCTGAAGATTTTGCATTAGTATCATTGGAAGTATCTTTATTGGACGTAGTTTCTTTCTTTTCAGAATCCGTATGCTTTTCTTTACGTCCGTTACTGTTACCGTTTTTATAATCGGTTATATAAAAACCGCTGCCCTTAAAAATTAACCCTGCACCTGCACTGATCAGTCTGCGCAAAGAATCGCTATTGCATTGCGGACATGTTTTCAGGGGGTCGGCCTTAATACTCTGAAGCGCTTCTAACTCGTGCCCGCATTCCGAACATCGATATTCATATGTCGGCATTTTCGTCTCCACCTATTTTTTGATTTAGCACTCTTTATTTTTAAGTGCTAAATATAGTGTATAAATTTTATAAAATCAAGATGCAAGTTTTCCGAGACATTCACCTATACGCTCAATGCCTTTACGGAGTTCATCCATAGAAGAGGTGTAGGATAACCGGATATACTCATGTGCTCCGAAGGCGCTGCCGGGAACCGATGCGACTTTTCCTTCGAGAAGAAGATACTCGCACAGATCGACATCGCTCCGTATTGCGTATTTGTCCGCCGAGCTCCCGAAATATTCATCAACTCTCGGCAATACATAGAACGATCCTTTAGGTTTTGTGCACGTTATTCCCGGGATGGCATTCAGCTCTCCAACGACATAATCCCGCCTTTTTTCAAATTCATCCCGCATTCGCCACACTTCATCAAGGGGAGAGGTGAGTGCGTGCAATGCCGCTTTTTGGGAGATCGAGCACGCATTTGACGTTACCTGGCCTTGGAATTTTGCAGCGTTGGCAATGATATCTTTGTGAGCTCCCATATATCCCAGACGCCAGCCGGTCATCGAGAATGCTTTCGATACACCGTTCACGGTTACGGTCAGGTCTTTCACCGCATCAATAGAGCCGATACTGAAATGTGCTGCATCGCCGTATACCAGATGTTCATAAATCTCATCACTAATAACGTACATACCGGTATCTGCAATGACAGCAGCGATTTCTTCAATTTCTTCCTGTGAATATACCATACCGGTTGGATTTGAAGGACTATTGAATATGAAAACTTTTGTCTTTAGTGAAAGTGCCTTCCGTAATTCCTTTGCAGTAATTTTAAAATTGCTTTTATCGGTAGTCTTAATCACTATAGGTTTAGCATCGACAAGTTTCACCATATCCGGATAACTTACCCAATATGGCGACGTAATGACAACTTCATCTCCCGGATTGCAAATTGCTTGTAATGCATTGAATATCGAGTGCTTCGCTCCGGAGGAGACAAGTATTTCGGCGGTTCCCCAGGGTAAATCATTTTCTTTTCTGAATTTATTTGAGATGGCCTCGAGTAAGTCGGGTATGCCTTTGTTGGCAGTATACTTGGTAAAATTACCTTCTATCGCTGCGATTCCCGCCCGCTTAATATGATCGGGAGTAGGGAAGTCGGGTTCTCCGGCAGTTAAACTAATGACATCTATACCTTCGCGTTTCATTGCAGCAGCCCGCGCCGAGATGGCAAGGGTTTGTGATTCTGCAACCGTATCCACTTTACGTGACAAAGGCCGTCGCCGCATATATGTACCTTTCAACGGGAATATTTTTCGAGTAATCGTTTTTCGATGTTTAATGGAACGAATGGCTTACAATCGCCGCCAAGCTGAGCGATTTCGCGGACGATTGACGAGCTTAAATACGTGTATCGTTCCTCGGGCATAAGAAAAACGGTCGTTATATGTTCCGCCAGTTTTCTGTTCATCAATGCCATTTGGAATTCGAATTCAAAGTCCGAGATCATTCGCACACCGCGAATGATAATGGTGGCGTTTTGTCGTTTGGTGTAATCCACCAGTAATCCCTCAAAGCTGTCCACCCGGGCGTTTGGCAGATCCGATATCGATTCTCGAATCATTTCCACCCGATCTTCAATGGAGAAGAGCGGCTGTTTGGTACTATTTTTTGCGACGGTGACGATCACCTCGTCAAATATAGATGTTGCTCGTTGTACTATGTCGAGATGACCGTTTGTAAAGGGATCGAATGTTCCCGGATAAATAGCACGTTTCATAATCTCACCCGGTTGTTGGTTGCTGAACTGTATAATCTGAAAAAAGACACTATCGAATTACCGAAGATTTTTTGTCTGATAATGGAATACATTGAATTCTCCGGAAAGGTAGTTTGCTTGTTATGTTCGATTAATAAAATGGCATCATCTTTCTTAATTTCCGATTGTGCAATCTGTGACGGTAAATTAACTAAATGTTCCATTGCATACGGCGGATCGGCAAAAATCAGCCGGGCCTGTATTGATGGATTTTTTAAAAATCGATCTACCGAAATTCGTATTACTTCACACCGGTCGAGGCACTCCAGCGCTTCGGCTGTTTTGTTTATTGCTCTCACCGCTTCTTTGGATATATCGACAAAAACAACGAATTGTGCTCCTCTACTTAAGCACTCAAACCCGAGACTCCCCGTGCCTGCATAGAGATCGACGACTGTTGCCCCGGGAAAATGGATATATTGCGGTAGTATAGAAAAAATCGTTTCACGGACACGGTCGGTAGCCGGACGTACATCTTTTAATTTTCCGGAGTATATTTTCCTTCCCCGATACTCACCACCGGTTATCCGCATAGCTACGCACTATCCTTTAAAACTACAGAAACAGCAGGTGCATATGCCTCCTGTGAATTTTCCAGCTCCGGCAGGTTCCGTTTTGCTTTTCTTTTAAGAGTTAGATTATCGAACGGTTTAAATTTGTCGATTTTCCAACCACCATTTTCTTCTGTTAGATCGATTGTTTTATCAATCGGATAATAAAAAATTCGTTGTTCCACCTTTTTTTGAGACGCACCTGCCGACGCGAGGAACATGCCGAGTCTTTTTTCCGGAGAATGTTTATCGTCAATGGTATACTCACGGTACCGTACCATTTTATGATTCCAGAGTAAACTACAATAAAGAATATCCTGCCGGCGAAAACAAACGACATTGAGGCGTTCACGTTTTATATCGCCTGCCGTAAACTTTAATAGTTTATCTATTGCAAATTGATCTATATTGATCGATAACAATTTTTTCTTGGTCATACGTATTCCGCGCTGCAAAAGGCGGATATACGATCGTAATACTGCCGTGTATATGAATTTAGGAGATTTATCTTTTGTCGGATTAAATCCCGGATTGTATGTATCGAACAGGAACTCTTTGCCCGGTATATCGGGGAAGT
>SKXH01000169.1 GCA_007128495.1 Bacteroidota bacterium | reverse complement strand
ACTTCACCATCTATTCCACGCTGGAATATGGTTGCATGGTCTGTCGTTACCCAGGCATCCCGAATGGATCCGTGACACGAACCGCATTTAGGGAAATCTCCGGCTATACCACCAACACCACCGGCTCCGAGATACATATTCGCTGAAAGAATGCGATCTGTCTGGGCAGTACCCGATTCTGTTGTTATTTCAAGCTGGACGTGGTATTCACCAACGCTGTCTGCAACGAAATAATAAATATCATCTGCCACATTAATTAATTCGGCTTCAGAATCTGCCGGTATTTGGGTAAAGCTCCAATTATAGGAAGTTATCTCTTCTCCATCACGGTCCATTGCTCTCAAATAAACATGCTCACCCTTACCAACATTCTGAAGACCCGCTGATACAAAAAACTCATCTCCGAGTTCAAGCTGGCTTTTCAACAGGGGAGACATCGGCACAATCTCAATATACGGAGTTTGTGCAGAAAGTGTTCCTGTCAATAGAAAAACCAAGATAAACGCAGAGAGAAATAATTTGATAGCTGAATGTTTCATATTTCACCTCTTTGATATGTGTTTAATTCAAGTGTTGGAAAGTGCAACACCAAGTATTGAAAAACAATGCAATTTGAGTGCCAGCAATCTTAAATATGACATCTCAATATATTTGCAAATGGAGCTAATTTTGCAATAAGTATATCTGAGAGATTTTTAAGATTAGGAAACGATAAATTTTGTTTTTTTAAAAATAATAAACAATATAGATAATAAGGTCTGATATTCTGAGAAGGTGGAGTTGAGTTACATTGTGGTAATTTATAGTGATATAAAAAAACCCGGATTGCAAGAGAAAATTACAATACGGGTTTTTAAGTTGTAAAGCGTGAATTATTTGAAAATTTTCCTTATTTGATGAATACCATACGCTTAGTTTCAACAAAACTATCTGCTTGCAAACGGTAGATATAAACACCGCTGCTTACGGTTTGTCCCGATTGATTTGTAGCATCCCACGTAACGGTATGCGTACCGGTACTGAGGTTATCGTTTATAAGGGTGTTAATCCGTCGTCCTGTTATATCATAGATTTCAAGAACAACGTCAGATTGTTCGGGTAGGGTGAACTCGATCTGTGTTGTCGGGTTAAACGGATTCGGGTAGTTTTGATGTAAAGCATATTCACCCGGCATATCCGGTGTATGATCGAATTCAATGCCGGTTATTGTGGATATCGAACGTTGGAGCAGCGCTATTGTGTATTTAGGATTGTGAATACCGTTGCTCTTATCATTTCTTACATAAAGATAATTCCAATATGCTCCTTTTTGTTCAAGATCATCATTATCGATATCTCCGGCGTTGACCGTCGGTTCACCCAGTGGAGGTAATGCTGCAGCGAGTGTATCTAACAACGCTTGTACTTCGTCGACAAATGGTTGAACCGTACCGGACATATTGTAATCGGCACCCATAAGATCCGAGAAGGTGGTGATACCGGCATGACAGGTGACACAGGATTCAACAAGATCGTATTGAGTATCATCGACTACGGTAGTCATGCTCCAGGAATGATCGCCCATAAGGTTTCTGAGATCACCTTCTGCCGTTGTCATGTGGCAGCCCACACAGGTATTTTCTATAGCTTTATGTGCCTGACTGCGTGGTGTTTCAGTATCAAACTCATAACCGCCATCGCCAAGCAGCATATCAATTGCACCGACATAGTGCGGCCCCCAGGGCGGTCCCGGTACCCGAATTGCTATATTCTGTACGGCATCTTCACCGAATCTGCGGTACTTATGGCAATCGGCGCAGGTTGCGCCTGCTCCGAGATCGATATCGGCATAGCTTAAGCCGGAGGAGAGTGTATCTGAGCCCATCGGCCGTGACCGCAATCCGCCTGCATGCGGATCGTGGCAGGATTCACAGCTAATGAACACAAGATCATCCTGTGTATATACATTCTCATCGGTATCAGTGCCAATCCCTTTTGTGAAGTTTACGTAACCACGGCCATCGTGACATCGTACACAATCCTGTAAGCTGTTTGAGCCGTCACGGTTCTGAAAACTTCCCGACCAAACCGGATCGGCGTGACCGCTTCTTCTGAATGAGTGGAACTGAGCTGTCGGCCGGGTGGCATCGTGACAAGATTGACAGGATTCGGAGGTATAAGAGACTTGTAATAAGTCTCTATCAGCTGTGTCGTCTCTATGTAACCTGCCCGCACCGTGGCAGGACTCGCAGCCGATAGTTGCAACCTGAGCAAATTGCGGGTGATCTTCTACGAGTTGATCAAAATTTCCCGGTTCAAGGTTCTCGGGAAATTCCCATCCTGTTTCTGCTTTCAAGCTAAAGTAGCTGCCGCTTCCCAGATCCTCCTCGGCGATTCCAGTAGTAGCCGTGCGCTGCCTGAACGGGCCAAACCCTTGAACCTCACCATCGATACCTCGCTGGAATATGGTAGCGTGCCGAGATTGTTCCCACGCTTCAATTATTTCCGGGTCTCTGCTGCCATGACAGGTCGCGCAGTGGCCCTCCTGAAACGAGACGTCTGTTCCGCCAAAACCACCGACGCCAGTATAGCGTTGACCGGAGAAAATTCGATCTGTATTCCCCGTGCCTTCTGTAGTGGTTATGGAAAGATTGACAGAGTAAGTGCCGGCTTCATCAGCGGTGAAGAAGTAAATATCATTAATTACATGGGTGATTTCAGCGTTTGAACCCTCCGGAGTCGCTGTCAATTCCCAGGTGTAATCAATAATATCTTCATTATCTCGGTCAACTGCACGAATATATATGTGTTCACCTTTTCCGACATTTTGTAAGCCGGTGGAGACAAAGTATTCATCTCCAAGCTCAAGCTGGCTCTTGAGCAGGGCAGACATCGGCACAATTTCTATGTAAGGAGTTTGTGCCCTGGAGATTCCCCCAATTATGAACATCAAAATGAACAGTGAAAGAAATGTTTTGGTAACAGATTGTTTCATAAAGCACCTCTGATTTGGGATATGTATAATTAAAAGGTGTTAGATAATTTACTAAAAATCAAGTGAGGCATATAACATTTTTTATATTAATTAAATTTTATAGCAAGATATGTGCCAGTAGAAAATAGCGTTTATTGGTAAAATTTAAAGTAAATTAACACGATTTAAATCCCCATTTTTTATTTTTGGTAAGGTTATTATCTGGCTGTTCTAATTTTAATAAATTTTTTTCACCGTCCTATTGACAATGGAAAGATAATGATATATCTTGGAAACTATAAATACAATAATAGTTTCAATCGTTTCCATTTAAGATCTCATTTTTCCTGTAAATCAACACACTATATTAGTTATAACAATAGCATTGCAATGAAAGAAAAAAACGATAATGCAATTCGTAAAAGAATTATCCGAAAATGCACGGAGATCTTTTTACGAAATGGTTTTGCAAAAATTTCGATGGATGAAATTGCGCAAAGTCTAGGTATGAGCAAAAAAACCATCTACAAACATTTCTCAAATAAAGAGGATCTTGTTAAAACAGTGATCATATCGTTCCGCGATCAGACATTATCAAGGATAGAATCGATATTAGATGATGAAGATATCGATACGTACCTTCGGTTGGTGAAGATGCTGGAAGCAACCGGTGAGCAATTATCAAAAATTCAACGACCGGTTCTTGAAGATATAAAGAAGCATTTGCCGGATTTCTGGATCGATGTTGAAAAGCGGCGGCGTACAATTCTCAAACAAGTTTACGGGAAAATAATCGCTGATGCCAAAAAGGAAAGAATCATCCGGCAAGATACCGATGAAGACTTTTTTATACTTATGTATATGAGCTTGATCACCTCGATTGTCAATCCCGAGGTTATGGCGGATTTAAATTATAGT
>SKXH01000060.1 GCA_007128495.1 Bacteroidota bacterium | reverse complement strand
TCGGGTCTGGTACTGCTTATTCCCGGATTTGCAGCTCTCGGTATCGGTTTGCTCGGCGTCATTATCCACACCCACGAAGCATTATTTCGCGGCGGTAAGGTTACTTTTTATAGCGGTATCGTTATCGGTACCCTAATGGGACTTGGCTTACTATTATCTTCACTTTACGGGGCAGATATCGATATTCGTACTATCATGGTCTTAATGGGGCTTCCGGCGATCATTATTCTGGTTGGTTTTATCGGCAGGTTCAGGCGTACCGATAAACCGATCATTCTTACCGATAACAGGGCATTGCTCATCAATTTGGTGCTGGGTGCGCTTATCGGTATTCTCGTTATGTTTGTCGGGGCACCGACCGGCGTCGAATTTTTTCCCGAAACGGATCCGAATCAGCTTATTGTGAATATCGAAGGCCCGATCGGGATGAACGTGGAGGCAACCAATGCTGTTGCGCTGCAAGTATATGAACGCATTAATGAAATGCTTGACGAGTTTCCGGCAGCCCGCGCGGGAGTCGAAAACATTCTTGTCAATGTTGGAGTATCACTCAGCATATTTGCTCCCGGAACCGGTACACCCGAAGAGGCAACCATGAATATAAACATGGTTGATTTCGGCGATCGCGAGGAACCGAGCAGTCAAACACTATCCCGGTTGCGGGACGGCTTACGTGATATCCCCGATATGGATATTCGAATAGAACCGCAAATGATCGGTCCGCCGACCGGTCCGCCGGTTAACATAGAAATCTCTGGTGAGGACTTTAATCAGGTTGTTCGTATAACCGAAGAGATAACGGAAATGTTGAGGGAAGCATCGGCGGTGGGCTATATACCGGGGCTTGTCGATGTTCAGAACAATATCACCGGCGGCTTACCCGAGTACCGAGTTCTTATCGATCAGGAAAAAGCAAATCAGTTTGGATTGAATGTTAGTGATATTGCTCAAACCATCAGAATCGCTATCAACGGAATCGAAGCGAGTACCTTCAGAGACGGTGAGGACGAGTATGATATTGTTGTACGGCTTCGGGAAGAAGATCGCGATAATTTGCAGGATCTCGATCAACTTATGATCAACAATAGGGGAAGACAGATTCCGCTAGTTTCGGTTGCCGATTTTGTCGATGGTGCCGGACTCGGTTCTATAACCCGTCTTAACCTGCGGCGAACTGCAGAGGTCGAGGCGCAGGCGGCGTCGGGATTCAGCGGTCCGGGGGTGCTGGCACAAGTTCAGGATTATCTTGCCGATTACCGTGCCGATCTCCCGCTGGGTTATGAAATGGAATATACCGGTGAAACCGAAGATCAGGACGAAAGCTTTAATTTTCTTGCAGTTGCACTTGGTGTCGGTATAGCGCTCATTTTTCTTGTATTGTTGATAAAATTTAATAATATGTCGGCGCCATTCATTATTGTGATCGCCGTTGCATTGAGTTTAACGGGCGTTTTGCTCGGCCTAATTGTAACGAGAACGAATTTCGGATTAATGACTTTTATCGGTATCATCAGTCTCGCAGGAATTGTATGTATTAATAATATCGTGCTGCTTGATTATATAAAACAACTTCTTGAACGAGGTTATTCAAAAACTGAAGCGATAGTCGAAGCCGGCTCTATACGTTTACGTCCCGTTTTACTCACGGCACTTACCACTATACTCGGTTTAGTACCGCTGACGTTCGGAATCAATTTTGATTTTATCGGATTGCTCACCAGCTTCGATCCCGACTTCCAGCTCGGTTCGGAGAATACGGCATTCTGGGGCCCGATGGGAACCGCAATAATTAGCGGGCTTACCTTCGCTACATTCCTGACTCTCGTTGTAGTACCGGTAATATATTCATCGCTGGATTCCTTGATGAAAAAAATGTCGAAACTCATAAAAGGGTAAAAATGCAGCAGATTTCCATCCGATTTGTATATAAAAACTTGCAATTTCCCTCTTGAGGTTATATATTTTTACAGTTTATGCATCTTATGTCAATTATTGCGACAATAGTAGAAAGGTTGACATCACTGTGCTATCCCCGAATTTACGGTTAGGTGTACCCTGCCCGGAGCAATTTCTTTATTTTAAAATTATTTAGTGCATGTAGAAGAATAGGATATGATTATGAATGCGAAAGATATGATCGTGAAAATTAAAACCAGCGAGTACGATGCCATTGTATTTGATCTTGACGGAGTGGTGACGGATACTGCCGGTGTGCACGCTGCAGCTTGGAAGCAATTGTTTGATGAAGTATTAAAAAAGCACGCTGAAAAAACCGGCAATGAGTTCGTACCGTTCGATGCAAAACAGGATTATTTTACACATGTCGACGGAAAACCGCGCTATAAGGGAGTAGAAGATTTTTTAAAGTCCCGGGGTATTACTTTAGAATTTGGTGATCCGTCGGATCCACCCGGTAAGGAAACGATTTGCGGATTGGGCAATAAGAAGAACATTGCTTTTCAGGAGCGGCTGGAGGAGGATGGTGTTGCAATATTCCATTCCACCGTTAAACTTATCGAGGAAGCACGAGCGCGCGGCATGAAAATCGGTATTATATCATCCAGCAAAAATTGTGAGCCGGTTTTGAAACGCGCGGGATTGCTCCATTTGTTTGAAGTGAAGGTTGACGGCGTCGATGCAGCAGAGATGGGGCTTAAAGGCAAGCCGCATCCCGACGTATTTCTTTCTGCGGTCGATCAGCTTGGTGTCGCCGCTCAACGGTCGATAGTCTTTGAGGATGCAATCTCCGGTGTTCGTGCAGGCAGCAGAGGCGACTTCGGTCTGGTTATCGGTGTCGACCGAACAGGTATTGAGAATCAACTTCTCGATAAAGGAGCCGATGTGGTAGTCAAGGATCTCGTTCAGGTGCAGATTGAAGATGATACATCGGTATCGTGGCTCCCGTCGGCAATACAATCATTTGAAGACATTATGAAAAAAATCGATCGCAAGGAATTGGCTGTTTTTCTTGATTACGACGGTACGCTCACGCCAATCGTTGAGCGGCCGGAAGATGCAATTTTGGCCGGCGATATGCGGGAGGTTATACAGGAGTTGAGTAATAAGTGTAAAGTTGCTATCGTGAGCGGAAGAGATCGAGCCGATGTAGAGGAGCGGGTCGGGCTTAATAATTTATATTATGCAGGCAGCCACGGTTTCGATATCAAGGGACCCGGAGGGTTTGAAAAAATTCATGAGAAAGGTAAGGAATTTATGCCGATACTCGATAAGGTAGAACAAGACCTTGAAAATTCATTACAAGCCATCGAAGGCGCTCAGGTCGAGCGAAAAAAGTTTTCCGTTGCGACGCATTATCGCCGTGTGGCTGAACAGGATGTGCAGGCAGTGATCGATTCGGTCGATGAAGTGATGAATAAATACGATTCGTTGAAGAAAGGAGGCGGGAAAAAGGTCATTGAGATTCAACCGGCGGTCGATTGGCATAAGGGCAAAGCGGTTCGCTGGTTACTTGAAGCGCTTGAGCTCGATACAGAGAAAGCGATGCCGCTTTATATCGGCGATGATTTAACCGATGAGAATGCATTCCGTGAAATTAAAAAGGATGGAATCGGGATTTTAGTCGCAACGGAAGAAAAGAAAACTGAAGCCCATTATGTATTAGCAGATACAAATGCGGTCCGTGCGTTTTTAAAACGAGTAAGTACAACTATTGAACGGGGGAGTTCATAGATATGTGGACATTACAATATAATGAATTCAAACCAGAGAATCAGGGATTGCGGGAGGCATTATGTACGCTTGGTAACGGATATTTTGCAACACGAGGAGCGGGCGAAGAAGCTGTAGCGGATGATGTACACTACCCGGGTACCTATTTAGCCGGCGGATTTAACCGGATGAAAACCGAGATCTCGGGCAGGATGGTTGAGAATGAAGACCTGGTTAACTTCCCGAACTGGCTGCCGCTGAATTTCAAACCCGAAGGCGGTAAGTGGTTCAACCTGAAGGATGTTGAGATACTCTCATACCGGAAGGAATTACACATCCGCGAAGGTATGCTCGAACGGGAAGTTAAATTTAAAGATTCAGAAGGTCGCATCACAACACTTATCAGTTATCGTTTTGTGCATATACGGGAGATGCATCTTGCCGCAATAAAAATGATTATTCGTCCTGAAAATTGGTCGGGTAAAATTCAGATCCGATCTGCTCTTGACGGTACTGTTGTCAATAAAGGTGTTGAACGATATAAGGCATTGCGGGGTGATCATCTTATTGCACGCGACGGAGGACCGGTCGGCGACGATGGCATCTGGTTGAAGGTAGAAACAAAACAATCACGGATTCGCATGTCGCAGGCGGCACGTACGCGTTTGTATGACGAGAGGGGAGTGCAGGTGTTCCCGCATCGTGAGTTGCTGGAAGAGAGCGGTTTTATTGCTCACCGGCTTGATTGTGAGGTTGAGGAGGGAAAGGAACTTTCTGTCGAGAAAATCGTAGCGCTTTATACATCGCGTGATAAAGCGATTTCCGAGAGCGGGCTCGAGGCCAGAAATGCAATCCGGGATGCCGATACATTTGAGGAACTGTTTGCCACGCATAAAAAGCGGTGGGAATATTATTGGGATCGCACCGATATAACATTCGACGAGGACGGCGGAAGAATGCAGTTGATACTCCGTCTGCATATTTTTCACATTATTCAAACGACGTCGATGAATAGTCTCGATCTCGATTTCAGTATTCCGGCGCGTGGATTACACGGTGAAGCATACCGCGGTCATATATTCTGGGATGAGATGTTCATCCTGCCGTTCTTAAATTATCGCCTCCCCGAGATCACCCGTTCCCTGCTGCTCTACCGTTACCGACGAATGGGTGTTGCCCGCAGAGCTGCAAAGAAAGAGAACTTAAAAGGAGCATTATTCCCCTGGCAAAGCGGCAGCAACGGACGTGAGGAAACACAGGAGCTTCACCTCAATCCGAGATCGGGGAAGTGGGACCCCGATCATACTCATCTGCAGCGTCATGTGAATGCTGCAATTGCCTTTAACGTATGGCACTATTATCAAACCACACACGATATTGAATTCCTTTGTTCATACGGCGCCGAAATGCTTGTTGAGATCGCACGACTGTGGGATTCATTGGCTACATATAACGAAGAGCTCGATAGATACGAGATAAAAAAGGTTGTCGGCCCGGATGAATATCACGAAGGATATCCGGACAGCGACGAACCGGGATTGAATAATAATACCTATACCAATGTGATGGCTGTCTGGTGTATTTGCCGGGCTATTGAATCGCTGCAATTGATCGATCCAGAATGCCGCAAGGAGATTACTGATAAGGTCGATTTGAAAGATGATGAAATTTCCCGATGGCACGATATAGCAAAGAAGATGCTTATCGTCTTTGAGCGGGATGGTATCCCCGCACAGTTTGAGGGATATGAAGATCTCAAAGAACTCGATTGGGATGCGTATAAAGAAAAATACGGGGACCTTCACCGGCTCGACCGGATACTGAAAGCCGAAGGAGATAATCCGAACCGTTATAAGATATCCAAGCAAGCCGACGTCTTGATGCTGTTTTATCTGTTTTCCTTTGAGGCCTTGGAGGAGCTCTTTAACCGGCTCGGGTATGAACTTAAGCGTGAGAAACTATCGGAGATTGTAGAATATTATCTTGCCCGCACCGATCACGGTTCAACATTGAGCCGCGTTGTTCATTCATGGGTGCTTGCTCGTTTCGACAGGAAACAATCCTGGGAATTGTTTAAGGAGGCGCTCGAGAGCGACATCAGTGATATTCAAGGGGGTACAACGAAGGAAGGCATTCACCTCGGTGCTATGGCAGGAACGGTCGACCTCGTGCAACGGTGTTTTACCGGCCTGGCAATTCGCGACGATATAATCTGGCTCAACCCGGCACTTCCCGAAGAAGTCAGAAACCTGCACTTCAGGATACGGTACTTCGGCAACTGGCTCGACCTGGCGTTCAATTGTAATGAGGTAACGATTACCGCCGGAACCGGCCGCGGTGAAAAAATGAAGGTCGGTTTAAACGGAAATACGTTTGAACTCGAACCAGATCAACGGAAGCAGGTGAAATTATAACATCGGCTGCATTTAAAAAACCGACATTCCCGTTTTTGTTGTGAAGAGTTCGAGCGCCTGAATGCCGGCCAGGGAATTACCCGACGGCCCGAGCGCGGGGCTCCACACTGCAACGCTTAGCTTCCCGGGAAGCACGGCGACGATACCGCCCCCGACGCCGCTCTTACCGGGTAACCCGACGCGGAATGCAAAGTCTCCCGACTCGTCGTACAAACCGCATGTCAATAACAATGCGTTAATCCGCTTCGCTCTGCTATTGCTGATTATATACTCATTGCTCTGTGGTATCACCCCATGATTTGCCAGGTACATAAACGATCTGGCAAGATCGATGGAGTTCATCGAAATGCCGCAGTGATGAAAGTAAACATCCAGCACGTCATCGACCGGATTGTAAATGTTGCGAAAACTACACATCATATGCGCTAAAGCCATGTTGCGATGACCGGTAATTTTCTCCGATGCTATGACGGCATTGTCGTATTGGATGTCGGAGTTGCCGGAAGTCTTCCGGACGAATTTCAATATTTCATGTTTCGGATCCGGTATTTGTGATAGTAATATGTCGGCAATCACCAGGGAGCCGGCGTTGATCAGCGGATTTCGGGGAATGCCGCGTTCATATTCAAGCTGTACCAGCGAGTTAAACGGGTTGCCCGACGGTTCTTTGCCAACCCGTTTCCACATATCTTCGCCCACCATTTTAAAGGCAAGTGTCAGGGCATATACTTTGGAAATACTCTGAATGGAAAAACGCTCATCCGTATCACCGATGGTATATACATCACCGTCGAGAGTACATACGGCCATACCGAACTTTGAAGCTGGTACCGCGGAGAGCGCGGGTATATATTGAACCACTTTTCCTTGATTGAAAAGTGGTGAGACTTCTTTGTATATTTCGCGGAGTATCTTATCGTAATTCATATCATCGGTTGCTATTTTGTTTTCGTTCACTGTTGACTTTCTTTAAAAATATACTAAAATTATAAAGATAATCATACCATTGAATACTGACGGAGGGATGACCCCATGGTTACTCGAGCACAGAAAATTAGGTTGGGAATATTTATTATTGCCGCAATGACGGTTATCATCATTGCAGTCGGAACGTTATCATATGATCGGATATTCGATACAAGGGATATATATCAGATTGTCTATGAGGATGTATCCGTCAGCGGATTGGAGGTCGGGAGCCAGGTAAAATACCTCGGTTTGAACGTTGGAAGTGTCCGGAATATTCAGATAGACCCGGATAACATTAACAAAATAATCGTTACTATAGCGATTGAGGAGGGAACACCGATTAAAGAAGATGTCCGGGCCGAGATTTCAATGATAGGTATAACCGGGCTGAAACAGATCGAGCTTCGCGGTGGTACCGTTGAATCCGATATGCTTTCTCCGGGCGGTACCATAGAAGCGGGAAAATCCATTACCGAAGATATTACCGGTCGTGCGGAGGTCTTAACTGAAAAAATGGAGTTAGTGCTGAATAATTTGATTGAATTATCTTCAGCGGAAAATCAGGACAGGATATTTGGTTTCGTCGATGAATCTGCAAACACGGTACGAAAGGTCGGTGAAATCGTAGATGAGAACAGAGAGCGCATGGATCGGACGATGGCAAATCTGGATACCCTGATAATTGAATTAAAAGGAGTTAGTGTTGCCACAAACAGGGCAGCACGGACTTTTGACCGGTTTATCCAATCCGATACCCTTAACACTATGATTGCCGATATGCAGCAAATCACTAGTACGGTACGACAAGTTGATCTGGAAAAATTAACCGGAGATATAAACAAAGTACTGATATCGTTGGACGATATCCTCAATCATGCTGAAACTTTGGTGATGCGTAACAGCGGTAAGTTTGTGGAGACGGTTGATGAATTACATATGATAACGCGATATTTAAGCAGTACTGCGCGGCGAATTGATTCCAATCCCTCGATTTTAATAAGAGGGGCGCGCCCCGAAAATCCACCCGATGATAAATTGGAGAGATAAATGAAAAATAGTATATGTTTTGCTTTCATCTTCCTTATGCTGGTGGGATGTGCCAGCGAACAGCGAACTATCAGGTATTATACGATTGATTCATTTACCTTTACTCCTCAGGATACTATTAAAGTTGATATTGAGGAACCGTTACCATACATTGTGGAAGTCGTTGATTTTTCGATTGCAGGACCTTACAATGACTCCCGCATCGCATTGCGAACAGAATCCAATGAATTGGAATATTATCATTATCATCAGTGGGCGGAGAATCCGGCCCGTTCTATCCGGTATTATGTTTGGCGTGTATTACATGATGCCAACATATTCGAGGTATGCCAGCTTCGTCTCACTGTTTCATCTCCGCAGTATATAGTCACCGGCGCGGTCAACAAAATTGAGCGTGTAGATCACGAAGAAGAATCCGGCGCATACGTAAACGGGTCGCTTGAGTTGGTTGATGTACGGGAGAACCGTGTTGTTCTATCCCATCGCTTTGATTCGTTTTCACCATTTCCTCATAATGCACCGATGAATGTATTTGCCCGTGAAGTAAGCGCTATCTTTCAAAGCGAGACACGTACGTTCATCGAGATAATCAATAACCGGTTCAATGTCGAATAAATAATCCGCTCAATCGATGGGTAATCAAACACTGCAGCTTCCCGAGAGAGTAAACATCGATACCATCCCCGATATCTACAATCGGGTAAAAGAAATGGTACACAAATCTTCAGATTCCGATACGATCGCGATAGATTTTTCCGGGGTCGTACATATCGATACCGCAGGTGTTGTTACACTGGAGAAGGTACAAACCGATGCAAACGAAAGGGGGATAGAACTATCCTTCGAAAATCTATCTCCGACGGTTGAAAAAACTATGCAGGCCTTCTCATCCCGCCTTCTTGAAAAACCTGCCGGTAAGCAAAAACCGCATATATTGGAATATGTCGGTGAATATACGTATGAATACTGGATCACCCTCAGGGATTTTATCCTGCTTCTGGCAAATATTTCATATTACGGGTTAGTAGCTTTGTTCCGGCCGAAGCTTCGCCGGAAAGGTGAGGTTATCCGTCAGAGTAACTTTATCGGCGTTACTGCATTGCCGATCATTATGCTGGTAAATTTTCTGATCGGAATTGTATTGTCGCTGCAAGTGGGTATTCAGATGCGGCCGTTCGGTGCTGAAATTTTTGTGGCTCAATTAATCGGGTTTGCAATGATAGCCGAACTCGGACCGCTGTTAACGGCAATAATGCTGGCAGGCCGTTCCGGTTCTGCGATAGCGGCCGAGATCGGTGCAATGAATCTTTCGGAGGAGATCGACGCGCTTCGTTCAATGGGCATCGATCCCATACCGTATCTTATCGTGCCGAAGCTGTATGCAATTTTGCTGACGATACCGCTGCTTGTCGCCGTTGCAACGTTCGTCGGCATATTCGGCGGCGCAGTTATCGGTTATACGGTATTTCAAATCGATTTTAATGCATTTTACAACGAGGTCGTGTTTATTCTGCGATACTATGAAATAATGACGGCTCTGGTAAAAAGCATTGTATTTGCAACGATCATTATTGTTGTTTCTTCATTCTATGGTTTACATGTCGAAGGAAGTGCTGAAGGCGTCGGCAGGGCGACGACGAGCTCGGTTGTGGTGTCGATTTTTCTGGTTATTGTAGCAGATAGTTTATTAGGATTACTGTTTTACTTATAATACCTATGGCGAATCCAATCATTTCAACAAAATATCTTTCAGCGGGGTATGATGAAACTACCGTTCTCGACGATGTTTCAATCGATATATATGAGAATGAGATCACCGTTGTACTCGGCGTGAGTGGTTGCGGAAAAACGACACTTTTAAAGAACCTTATCGGCTTAATGAGGCCGACGAAAGGTATGATTGAAATACTTGGCCACGATATGGTATATATTCAGGAGCATGAGTATAACCGGCTCATGAAAAACGTCGGCGTACTCTTTCAGGGAGGGGCTCTTCTCAATTCCATTCCAATATCTTACAATGTGGCTATACCGTTGGAGCAGCATACAAATATACCGGATTATTTAATACAAGAGATCGTTCGCTTGAAGTTATCGCTGGTGGGATTGGGACATGCATATAATTATTTACCGTCACAGTTATCGGGCGGTATGCGTAAACGTGCAGCTCTTGCGCGCGCGATTGCTCTCGATCCGGCAATATTATTTGCCGATGAACCGACTGCGGGGCTCGATCCGGTTACTGCGTCATCTCTCGACAACCTGATGCTTACACTCCGCGAACAAATGGGAATGACGCTTGTTATCGTGACCCACGAACTTTCCAGCATTCGTCGTGTTGCAGATAAGATAATATATCTGGATAAAGGGAAGGTGTTATTCAGCGGAAAGCTGGATGAAGCGCTGGAATCGGAGATACCGGAGGTGAAGAACTTCTTTTCCGTATAATACCGTGGCTGCTACAACCGGCCGGGTAATCCCGGCAAAATCCTGTTTTTCTCTTTTTTTACAAAATCAATCATAGCATGTACGATCTCGTCAACCGATTCGTCCGGGACACCGTCGGGGGTTACCGACTTAAACCGCATATCGCACATCTCATTTACATAATCTACAACCACAAAGCGATGGTTTTTTGTCGTCGCAATTTCCGTTGAAAAGAAATGTAACCTGCACACTTTGTAAATCTTTTTTACAATGCTGCGGAGTTCATGCAAATTGTATTCTCGTTCATCGCCGGGTGTAACCGGTTCATATATATGGGTAATATCATCCCACCAGCAGGGTATTACCCGGCCGAATGCATAAAATACCCTGAACCATGCTTTTCTCTCTCCGTGATAAACGGGCTTAATGAGTTCCTGCAAGAGATATTTATCATCCTCGTAATGCTGCCGTGCTTCGAGAACATCCTTGAGTGATTGTGCATCCAGCACAACGCCGATGCCACCACCGGTTGTATTTGCCGGCTTGATAATAAACGGCTTCCCGATGACCGAGAGTTGTTCATCGGTAAGTTGTGGTGCCGGTTCGTGCCGGAACGGCGAAATGATGATTGTGTATGGTACTTCAATATTATGGGTGAGAAATTCAAGATGCATTGTTGCTTTATCCGCCGCACGATACATCATGTCGTATGGATTGATAACGGTTATCCGGTGATATGGATGACGGTTAATCTCGGATTGCATTGAGAACTTCGCAAACGGTTCAAAGTCGTCGTCGATATCCGATGCACGGTCGAAGAATACTCTGAAAAACAGTTTGTTGCCCTTAACGAGATCGGTAACATTGTGAATATTGCCGGGATGAATTATGTATGTCGAAAGATTGTGCTGTTGAGCGAGATACTCTATCCGTTCAATAAAATCCCTGTCATATTCCCAGTTCCATGCGATTGCAAGGTCAAATTTCTTATTCATATACAAATAATTATTGCATAATTTTTATTGAAGTTCATTGTAATAGTTTTGAATGTATCGAACGGCATACCGGGGATCCTGGTCGATTGCTCTGCGGATAATACCGGTAGGATCCCGCTGGTATATTTTATCAAAAGTAAAATACGGATCGTGTTGTACAGCCGCTTCGGTTATTAAGCCGGGATTAACACTATAGAGCCGGTCGAGGAGGATATCTCCATAGTTATCAATAATAACCGGGATGAATTCCGGGGGGAGATCGGACGTGATATGCTGAATAGCCCGTTCGCGGTAATTATGCAGGATCCATTCTACCGCTGCATCCGGATCGGCGTGTGCCGCTTCATATAATGCTGCAGAATGATCATATGCTACGATTTCCGGAAGATGTTCAAGCGCCATATACTCCAATACACTCGCCTCATCAAGTTCCAGTGCATTTTGCAGGTGTTCCCATGCATCCATTCGCGGCTGCTGCGTGCAGCCGGTTATTAGTAAAAATATAAAAATAAGTAACCCGGTAAATTTCATGTTGTACGACTCCCGTGTTTAATTGTCTGCTTGATCATTATATGAATATAATCGTAAAATGAAATGTGTAATTCAAGGGGAGAGACTTGCAAGACTGTGAGAATCTTATATATTTATACTGTTTATGACTCAACGAGATGAAAATACAGAGACAGCAGCTCACGGGAATAGCGATAAAGTATTTATAAGCGGATTTCTTTTTACCTCATTTGCATCGTTTTCATTTTTTTCGAGCTTTTATTTATTGCTCCCGGTAATACCGCTTTACGTCGTAAATCTCGGCGGCAGTCCGTTCGACGTGGGTATAGCGCTCGGGTTATTTCCGATAGCGTCCATACTTGCACGTCCGTTTATCGGAGTCTATGCCGATACACAGGGACGTAAGTTATATATGATCATAGGCGGCGTGATCTTTTTGCTGGCATCGCTTCTGTATTCCGTCACCGCGACATTGATTGTCTTGTTTTTACTCCGCTTGCTGCACGGACTGGGAATGGCATCGTTTACCACCTCATCATCTGCATATATTGCCGATATAATACCCCGGCGGAGAAGAGGAGAGGCGATGAGTTATTTTGCATCGGCAAACAATATCGCGTTGATAGTCGGACCGTATTTTGCGCTGACTCTTATCGATGGAGGCGGGGGATTCTCGCTGGTATTCTTTATTGCAGCAATTTTATCGGGATTGTGTATTCTCTCTGTGCTGCCCGTGAAAGATACACCGCTTGCGGTCAGGGGTGGACAAAAAATCTTCGACAAAACATTATACCGGCGTGAAGTTGTTTTTCCATCGATGGTAATAGGAGTTGGTGCATTAACCTATGCGGCAATAATAGCGTTTTTACCGGTTCACGCTCAGCAGATCGGAATGGATAATCCGGGTGTATTTTTTACGGCTTACGGCTTATCTGTCATCGGCAGCAGGGTAGTAGCATCGAAACTGATTGATAAAATCCCAAGACCGAAAGTGGTGATCTTTTCTGCCATACCGATGCTGATAGCCGTTGCCCTGCTCGCTTTTACGCAAAATTTGCTCCAGTTAATTTTTGTAGCGATATTGTATGGAATCGGTCTGGCATTTTTGTTGCCCGCGGCTCAAGCATTTCTTGTCGACCGCGTTAAGCGAGAAGAACGCGCCAAAGCGCTTGGCGTATTCTTTTCGTTTCTCGAACTCGGGGTCGGCGGCGGAGCCATAGTACTCGGCATCGTCGCAGAGTATTTGGGATATCAATCAGCATTTATTGTAGCTTCGATCGTCGGTATCGGCGGTATAGGATTATTTCAATATGGATTGAAAAGAAATTGGTAGGATGTATAATAGGGAGAAAGTATGGAATCTATACAACAATTAACATATAAGGAGAGAGAGCCGCGGCTTAAAATCGGCAGCGGTAATCCGCTTCTTATTTTATTACACGGACGGGGAACCGATGAAAACGATCTGCTTGGCTTAGCTTCCTATCTCGATGATCGATTACATATTGTAAGTGCTCGTGCACCGTTCCAGTTCCAGTGGGGACCGGGATATGCCTGGTATGATATTGAAGAGGTGGGGAAACCGGACAAGGAAAAATTTCCACGCTCTCGTGATCTCATACTCGATCTTATCGATACGTTGAGAGGTGAAAAAAAAGGTATAGGCAAGAAAACGTTTCTACTGGGATTCAGTATGGGAGCAGTTATGGCATACGCGGTTGCATTGGCACACCCGGAAAAAATAAACGGAGTGGTTGCGCACAGCGGCTATATAGCCGAGGGAGAAAATACCAATTACCGGTGGGAGCAAGCAAAATCAGTAGAGTTTTTCATCG
>SKXH01000220.1 GCA_007128495.1 Bacteroidota bacterium | reverse complement strand
TTCACGCTGATAACCGGCGAAGTTTCGGTCAAGCCGTATCCCTGTAAGACAGGCATACCGGCAGCAGTGAAAATGCGTCCCAGCTCCGGATTGAGCGCGGCACCGCCGGCAACAAGTATCCTGATCCTTCCTCCGAAACCGGCTCTGAGTTTTTTATATACCAGCGCGTTGGCAACTTTATATTTCATGTTATAGAAAAAGCTGTTGTTTCCCTCCGTATCAAACTGCTTTGCCACTTTGATCGCCCATTTAAAAATAGCTTTACGCGGACCGGGCAGCGTTTCAACCATTGCATTGACACGCTCGAACACTTTCTCGAGCATACGCGGCACCGTCGTCATGATCATGGGTTTCACTTCCTTTAGATTATCGGCAAGTTTTTCTATGGACTCCGCGTACCATATCTGTATACCGCAGTATTGATATAAATAAAGAATCATACGCTCGAAAATATGAGACGGAGGTAAATAGGTGAGCGCGACATCGTCTTTTCCATAGAATTCGAACATCGAGAGACAGCCGGTTACATTGGAAACTAAATTCGAATGCGTCAGCATAACTCCTTTCGGGTCGCCGGTCGTTCCGGAGGTATAAATGATCGTCGCAATTTCATCCGGTTTTGCATCGCCCCGTAATTGCTGATAAAGGTCGGGATTATCCGTGTTGACCTTCTCACCCTCCTTCTGAACAGAAGTAAGATTATGCGGCGAATCTCCAACGGCCTCATAAAATCCTATAACAATTTTTACATCCGCTGCATCTATTGCATACTTTAAGCGCGTGTACAATTCTTCCGATCCGATAAATATAGCTTTCGCTTCGGAGTTTTTCAGGATAAATTCAACCTGGTTTACCGATTGTGTTGTATATATCGGCACACCGATCGCGCCGCAATTAAGAATAGCCATATCGATTATAGACCACTCGGGACTACTTTGTCCGACGTAGGCAATAGTATCGCCCCTTTTTATACCCAGATTATACAGCCCGAGTGCAGTGCTGCGAACTCCTTGTGCAAATTCATCCGTCGAGACCGATTGCCAGGTGTCTCCTCGTTTTGCGTTTAATAACTCATCGTGTTGATGATTCTTTATTGTGTGATCGTGAAGCTCAATGAGAGTTGAAATAGTAGCAGTCATGACGACCTCCCTTTCGTGTGGGTGATGAAATGATTGTAGTCGTTCTGCCTCTGCCAGAAAATACATTTGTTATCGAGCCGGGAAGGGAAATCCGACAACAATGTATGTAATTAATTTAGCAGTATTATACGAAATTGTCAAATTAGCAAAATAAAAAAACCTCATCCCGTTTACGCGATGAGGTTTTTTAGAAGGAATAATTTAAAATTAGTTCCATCGATTTTTACCGCAAGAGGATCATTTTTTTCACTTCGGTAAAGTCGCGTGTCTCAAGGCGGTAAAAATATACACCGGAGCTGAGATTTGAACCGTCAAATGATTCGAAATAGACGCGTGGTTCCAGATCGCCTTCAATAATGACATCGACCTTTCTTCCGAGTACGTCGTATACTGCAAGTTTTCCGTGAGTGGGTTGGGGTATCGTGAACCGTATGGTGGTACCATCGTTAAACGGGTTCGGATAATTTTGATATAAATAGAACTTCTCCGGTATTCCCTCGAGCGGGGTAAAGTAATCGAACATGGTTAGAGCATTAACTTTACCGTATCCCCATGCATTGTTCGGTACGATACCGGTATGAGCGTCCGTATCGCCCGACTCTCGCAATATGTCGATGACTTCCCTTCCCGTTAAATTCGGATTGGCTTCAAAAATTATCGCTGCAATTCCCGCTAAATGCGGTGATGCCATACTTGTACCTACTAAGTTCACGTATCCCTCTTCTTCTGCAAGCCAGAAATTATTAAAGTCCGCTGCATTGGATAGCGTGGAAGTAATAGCATGGCCGGGGGCTGTTATATCCGGTTTTCTGCGCTCATCACGTGTAGGGCCTCCGCCGCTAAAAAACGATAGATCGAGACTTGTCCCAATTATAGTACTATTTTCACCGTCAGCATTTGTCCATCGTGTTTTCGATACGTATGAACCGACCGTTATCGCTCCCCCGGCGGTACCGGGCATCGTGACGGTATAATCGCGTCCGGTATTCGGTTCCAGACGAGGCCTATCCATCGTTTGTGAGACAATCCAGGAATTAAATTTTACAGCCGATCCTTCCGAAGCGTCACTGACCGTGATCGTCCAATCTCCCGGTTGAGGCGGGACGACATCGAGAGAAGCATCCTGCAATGTACCGCTATGAATATCGATACCAAAAACCCGTGCATTTTTAGGATTTCTGAAATTATCGAATGTGTTAAGCTCAACGGCTCCGTCGGGGGTTGCAACCAAAACCGAATCCCCGCTCTGCGCCGAAACTTCATAGCCGTTGGGCGATGTCACCGTAACCTCTACAACATCGTTACTTTCATACCATAACATTTTAAATACATAGTCATCATTGTTGTAGAGGTCGGGCTGATAGGAGGGGATTTGCAGGTCGAACGAGGCTTCGTCCGAGGGATCGATCGTTGATCCGTAGTGCAACTCATGATCACCGCTATTACCGGCGGCGACGGTTACAGCATTGCCCCGCCTATTGGAAAAATGATCAATTGCCTGCTCGTGACCGCCCGTCCCATCGTGCGCTCCGCCGTGTCCGCCGATACTCAAATTCACAACCGCCGGTCTTCCCAGTTCATCCGCTATTGTAAAAATATAATTCATCGCATCAATAATCTCAGCGGGAAAGAACCGTGCATCCGGAAAGGATACAATTACGAATTCAGCTTCAGGTGCAATTCCCGTAAATTGGCCGTCCAATTTAAATCCATTCCCGCCTGCAATGCCGGCGACGTGGGTACCATGGCCGTCCTCATCAATGGAGCGGACTGCACCGTCAGTCTCACCGCGTAACTCTCGTTCTATATTTTCGCGAGTATATTCGACACCATAATCAAAGTCGGCGGGATGTTCTTCATCACCCTCCGGATCAAGCTGCACATCCCAGATGGAAATCACCCGCGACTTATTCTGATCGATCGGGTCTCTGAAATCGGGATGAAAGAAATTTATACCGGTATCGATTATACCGATGAGCACATCTCTCCCTTTATACGGGATGTTCATGATCTCGCCGTCGTGAACCCGCTTCGCATTCGTGACTCCAATACTCCGATCAAGAGTTGGAGTCATCATCCCCCCTTTTTCTATTTGCCCGATGCCGGGATGGTGTCCGGCTCTGAGCAGCTCGTACAGCGTAACCCGTGCCGTGGCGATACCGTCTAACCGGGTATTAAACCGTATACCCAGTTCATCCAGAGCGTTATTGTCACCGTGGAATATTACATTATAGCGGGGTTCATATAGTGCTTCTATCTTTGAAAGCGCCGGCGACGCGACACCCGGTTCCGCATGTCTGAGCAATTCAATGTGTTCTTTTTTTTGCAGCGCCCGCTGTAAATTCGGATCGAATTTAATCAAGCCGTCGTTCTGTGAAAACAGGGGTGCTGAAATTAATAAGGATAATAAACAAATTACATAAAATCTAAACAGCATTGAGTCGTTCCTTTTGTTATAAAGATCATTTCAGGTGCAACATCGACCTCGTCTCATTAAACCCCTCCACCCGGAGTCGATAGTAATACATTCCGGAACTAAGATTCGACGCATCGAAATTAACAATGTAATGACGCGGCTCGAGAATATCGTCGACTAACACATCGACCTTTCGTCCCAGAACATCATATACTATTAATTCTACCGAAGACTCGGTCGAGATAATAAATTCAATAGTCGTGGTTGGATTAAACGGATTAGGATAATTCTGATAGAGTCGGAATTCTTCCGGAGCATCAACATACCGGAACGAT
>SKXH01000171.1 GCA_007128495.1 Bacteroidota bacterium | reverse complement strand
CGGCACCCGCAGCATATGCGAGTGCCTCGTCGGGTGTTCTGTGTGCCGATAATACTTTTACATCGTACGGAATCTCCAAATCCTTCAGCATATTTACTGTATGCTGCATTGTATCCCAGTCAGATGTGCTTCCCATTACCACTGCAACAAGTGGTTTACTCATAATATCTTTTACCTTTCGTATTGATCATATTAAGCCGGTTGGCCGGTTTTACTTAATTCTTCCCAGCGTTGTTTCAGGTCGTCACGCTGAATAGTTTCCATGACGTAATCCACGTACTCGCGGCCTGTAGCACCATCCGACCGTCCGGTTAAGGTATATTTCTTCTCATAATTACCACAGATATCGAGCGCCATATCAAGGCGTTCACCTTTTTCCGTGTGACCCATATGTTTGAGCATCATTGCTGATGCACGCAGCATACTGGATGGATCAGCATATTTCGCACGACCTTCATCGACCATCCGGGGTGCGCTGCCGTGTATAGCTTCGAACATTGCATATTGTTTTCCGACATTTGCACTTCCAGCCGTTCCGACACCACCCTGAAATTCAGCCGCTTCGTCGGTTAATATGTCGCCGTACAAATTAGGCAAGACAAAAACTTCAAATTGTGTCCGGCGCTTTGTATCGATCAGCTTGGCGGTCATAATATCGATATACCAATCATCAGCTTCGATGCCGGGATACTCTTTTGCGATCTCGTAGAATACGTTCAGGAATTTACCGTCCGTTGTTTTCACAACGTTCGCCTTAGTTACCGCAGTAACTTTTTTCTTTCCGTTTGCTTTCGCAAAATCAAACGCTGCCCGTATGATGCGCTCACTACCGGGAGTTGTAATGACTTTAAAATCGAAGGCGAGGTCTTCGGTTGCATCAAGTCCTCTGTTACCTAACGCATACAGGTCCTCGGTATTTTCGCGGAAAAATGTCCAGTCAATACCTTCAGACAAAACACGGACGGGACGGATGTTGGCGAACAGATCCAGTTCTTTCCGCATAGCAACGTTGGCACTTTCAATGTTCGGCCATTTATCTCCTTTTTTCGGTGTGGTAGTAGGTCCCTTTAAACAGAGATGACATTTTTTAATCTCTGCGAGGACATCATCGGGGATCGCTTTTTTTACCTCTGCCCGTTTTTCAATTGTTAACCCTTCGATGGTACGCATTTCAACTTTCCCATTGGAGATATCTTCTTTCAGCAAAAACTCCAACGCTCGTTTAGCTTCGTCTGCAATATACGGGCCGATACCATCACCGCCGATCACACCGATAATTATCGGTTTAATAGCTGAATAATCCGTCCAATCCGGATTTTCTTTTAATCTTTCGACACGTTTCAACTGGTCTTCAAGTACACTTTTAAAATGTTCAAGTGAGTTTTTTATCACATCATTTTTCATAATATTTCCTCCTACCTTGAATTTTCTTAAAAATTCTGGTATATATACTGTTTATAAAATGGAACTCGGGTGCAGGATACGTAAATTGCTCCGGCAGATTAAGGTTCGCCCGACTGGTTCTATGTTGTGTTATTGAGAGAAAATTATAATATATTAAACCATTACAAGTTAGTCAAATTTCACTCACAATTACCAAGGGAAAATTTATGAAAAAACTATTTGCCATCTCAGCCATTTTATTGTTGATCGCAGGTTGTTCACCCCGTGATGAGTCACCGCTGCCGTCCGCTATTCTGCATCTTGAAAAGACGGAAACGCTCACCGGTGAAGAGGCCGCAGAGGTCATTAACCATCTGCATCAAAAAGAAGTAACACCCGCTGAAAATTTTGTGGGCAGATATGAAGGTGAAGGCCATAGTGCAACTTATTATCTCTCACTCTATGGCAGCAGCGAAGAAGCGCTTGCAGAGCTTGACGCGATGGTAGAAAGTATGGAGCGCGGCGGTCACGTTTTTGATCACATCCGGAAAATAGCCATCCAAGACCACGATGTATGGATGGCATTGGGAATGGGACAGGCACATTACTTCTATGCCGAAGATAACCGGTTGATCTGGCTCGCTGCCGATGTTCCGGTAGCAGAGGATGCAATAGCATCGTTGCTCGAATGAAATAATTAAACGTAACGAGGTGGGTGGAGCCCACTTTCAAAGCGGGCTCCACCTATTTTTTATACATCGTAATATAATGCGTATTCATAGGGATGCGGCCGCAGCGCCATCTCCTGCACTTCACGTGAGAATTTATAATCTATCCACGCGTTTATAACGTCCCCGGTAAATACATCACCTTTCAGAAGAAAACTATGATCCCGTTCGAGCGCTGCCAATGCTTCCTCAAGCGATGCAGGGGCCGAGGGAACATTTTTTAGTTCCTCGGGCGGCATATCATAGATGTTCTTATCGAGCGGCTCACCGGGATCGATCTTGTTAATAATACCGTCAAGTCCTGCCATAAGCATTGCTGCAAATGCGAGATACGGGTTGCACGATGGATCCGGTGTTCTGTATTCTATTCGTTTTGCGTTGGGGCTTGAAGAATACAGCGGAATGCGAATCGCCGCGCTGCGGTTACGCTGAGAATATGCCAGATTAACCGGTGCTTCAAATCCGGGAACAAGACGCTTGTAAGAATTGGTCGTCGGATTGGTCAAAGCGCACAATGTTGGAGCATGCTTTAAAATTCCGCCGACGAAGTTCAATGCCGTATCGCTCAGGTTTGCATACTTGTTCCCATAAAATAACGGCTTATTATCTTTCCATAAACTTACATGCGTATGCATACCCGAACCGTTGTCACCGAATAACGGCTTCGGCATAAAGGTTACCGTTTTATTGTAATAGCGGGCGGTATTTTTCACGATATATTTAAATAGCAGCAGATCGTCAGCCATAGCCGTTAAGCTGTTAAAGCGAAGATCGATCTCCGCCTGTCCCCCTGTTGCAACTTCATGATGCTGAGTTTCAACTTCAATTCCCGCGTTGATCAGATGACGGACCATCATATTTCGGATATCGTTCATCGAGTCGGTCGGCGGAACCGGGAAATATCCTTCTTTGTAGCGCGGTTTATAGCCGAGGTTCGGTTCTTCATTTCTGCCGCTGTTCCATCTCCCCTCACGAGAATCGATAAAATAGAAACTGGAGTGTCCGTTAGTATCGAAGCGGACATCATCGAGGATAAAAAATTCAGCTTCGGCACCGAAGAATGCAGTGTCGGCAATACCGGTCGACGCAACATACGCCTCTGCTTTTTGCGCTATATTTCTGGGACACCGCTGATATTTTTCTTTGGTAACCGGCTCATATACATCGCCGACTAAACTCAATGTTTTCATTTCAATAAACGGATCAAGAAAACCGGTTGACGGATCCGGGATGATTACCATATCGCTTTCATCAATTCGCTTAAAACCTCTGAGACTTGAACCATCAAAACCAAATCCTTCTTCAAACGAATCTTCCTTTAATTGCGATGCAGGTATGCTGAAATGCTGCCATTGACCGGGAAAATCCATGAATTTGAAATCAACCATTTCGATGTTTTCGTCTTTAATGCGTTTTAAAACCGCATTCACAGCAGCAGTGCGTGATTCAGCCATACGCTATCTCCTTTTTTAATTGATGATTATTGAGTTGTATTTATTGGAATATTCGTTGTTTCCTTGGGACTCGAAAGCACGATATTGGTCATCGTACCGCTGACTCCCGGCCACGACTGTATTTTCGATAACAGCTTTTCAAGTTTCGGTGTATCTTTGGTTCGTACTTTCAGCATGTGAGTTCCCTGTCCGGTTATCGAATGACATTCCTGTATCTCAGATAATTTTAAAGATTTTTCGATGAACCCTTTATAATATTTCGAGGATTCTATCGATACAGTAATGAATGCAGTTATATCGAGACCGAATAATTTCGGCTCCAGTACCGT
>SKXH01000173.1 GCA_007128495.1 Bacteroidota bacterium | reverse complement strand
TGATCGGTGTTCCCGTGATAGTAGATCATCTTTGCATTATAACGATGCCGCGTACCGAGATGAGAAAGGATAGGCGTATACTCTGTACCCGCCTGTATCTCTGCAAGTTCTGTGTTGTTAATTTCTACCAGATGTTCAATGACAGATTCAACCACATCATTGAAAAAGTGAAAGCGGCTTGCCGGCAGACGTGTAACGTTCTGTACCCGCATAACATCCTGCGCCTGGTTCGCACCGACCATATCCTGATTGATGTTTACCCACATTCGATGATGGGCATCGGGATTATCGGCAAAATATTGACGCTGACTTGTAAACTCCCGTACCCACCAAAAGCGAATCGTTCTGCGCGGCCGTTCGAGTTTTCCTTCGTCAATAAGTTTATTGAGTGCCCTTGCAATTTCCAGAATATTGCCGGAACCGCTCGCATTATCGTTTGCCGAAAACTTTTCTTCCTGGATGTGTGCGGTTATTATGATGTCCTGTTCGAGGTCCGGTTCGGTGCCATTGATGCGGGCTTCCACCATCACCTGCCACGGTTCTTCGCCGTGCATTGAATCGAACGATGCATCGATGTATGCATGAACTTTGAGCGGTTCTTCTGCATTTCTTATTTTTCTCAGCAGATCCAATCCCTGTCGCAGTGAGAGGACAAATGCAAACGTGCCTTCCTGTCCGTCTGGTCCTTCAACCGGCACACGCGTCCATCTGATTTGATCGGGATGTGAAATGTTATGTTCGCCGAACCCCGTCCTGCCTTCCGGATCGGGAAACCAGATTATTCCGTCAGCGCCGCGGTTCCAGACCGCTTCACGCATCACCGCACCGATCGATCCATGGGTTACCACTATTTTTCCTTCCATCTCTTTATTTTCATAATCGTGACCGGAGGTACCGGCGCCTATGTACACCAATTCCGTTTTTAAATCGACCGCACGGCTGAAATCGGCAATGTGTAATTGAGATTGCAGTGTGCTCGCGATTCTTTTCGATGTTTCATCTTCCAGTAACCGGAGTTCGGCAATGTTTGAATTCCAGGGCAGCCGCCGGTAATCCTGTTTTATGATCTGAACGTCTTCAAGTCCGTATGCCTGTGCTTTTTCCGAAACATATTCAGCCACATGCCACAAACCGTCAGCCCCGCCGCCGGGACGATGAAACTGCGTCATAAATCTGATGTGTTCATACGATGCATCCCCCGAAATCTCCTCCAGTATATGTTGTTTTTTCTGTGGATCGATGAGCGGTAATTCCTGTGTGTTTACACAAAGAGATATAACAGCCATCAATAAAATATGAATGTGGAATTTAAACATAACGGTAATCCTCGGTTATTTTAGTATGATCGTCACGTGTGAAAGATAACAGTATCTTAAAAAGATCGTAAATATTCAACTCTTGTTTATTCTTAAACGAAAACTTATTACCTTATATACTATGACACCTCACGAAACGTGGATGAAATATGCGATAAAAGAAGCGGAGCGGGCGTTTGATCAGAATGAAGTACCCGTCGGTTGTATCATTGTTCACGAGAATAAAATAATCGGCAAAGGATACAATCAGATTGAGACATTGAAAGATCCGACAGCGCATGCGGAGATTATAGCGATTACGGCGGCTGCCGCTCAGCTTGAATCGAAATTTCTTGAAAATTGTACCATGTACGTGACGCTCGAGCCGTGCACAATGTGTGCCGGCGCGATCGTGCTTGCAAAAATCCCGACGCTCGTATTCGGCGCATACGATCCGAAAGCAGGTGCGTGCGGAACATTATATACGATTACCGAGGATGCCCGGCTCAATCATCGTGTACATACGATAAGCGGCGTGCTTGATGCGGAATGCGGTTCGTTGATACGTGATTTTTTTAAATTAAAAAGAAGTGATGGAATTCAAAACTACCCCGGTCAGAATAATTAATGCACATCCGTCCTGTTACCGTAAACGATACCGAACAAATTTTAAATATATACCGGCATTACATCCTTCATACTACCATAACATTGGAGGAACAGGTCCCCTCTCTGGTAGAGTTTCAGAAGAGAATTGAAACGATTTCAGTACAATATCCATACATAGTGTCGGAAGAGGATGGAAGAATTACCGGATTCGCTTATGCTGCAAATTTCCGCTCCAGAAGTGCCTATCGCTGGCTGGTTGAGGTTGCAATTTATGTGGATAACCACGCTCAGGGAAGAGGAAGCGGCAGGAAACTGCTCTCCGAATTGCTTGGTATTTTAACAAAGCTCGGGTATTATGACGCTTATGCGGTTGTCACGTTGCCCAACGAAAGAAGCGTCGCATTGTTCGAACTATTCGGTTTTGAGAAAAATACGATATTAAAACAAGCGGGATACAAACACGGCAGATGGATCGATGCAGGCGTGTGGGTTAAAAATCTGCGGAAAAGGAACGGCGCTCCATCGGAACCGAAATTGTTTTCAGAGATCAGCTCAAAATAAAAAAAGAATAGAGGATATGGGTACTATAAAAATTCAAGACATACTTATAGAACACAGCAACTCGTTGCGTGCCTTGCTGAAAGCATCGCGAAGTCACGGAAAAGAGGCGGAGAACCATATAAAAAGCGCGGCGGGTAATGTGCGGTCGGTGCTCGAATCGCTCGATAAATACGGGCCGGATGATGTGCCGCCCGAAACGAGAGAACGTGCAGAAAATGCAGTCGCCTATCTGGAGAACGGCAATGTCGATGAGGCTCGTGTTATTCTTCTGGAAATGGGCAGGGCGTTTGATGATTTTATCCGGAAATGATGGGATGGTTTTTCAATTGAATTCATTCTTGTCCAAAATATAAATTTTAAGGAAGTGAAAATGTTCTATTTGGACGAGAGACTGTGTGGAAACTACTTAGCATTATAATTTAATGTAAAGGCGAAATTATTTTCGCCAACGATTTCGATAGAAATCGTTCATTTATGAACATACTTTTAGTCCGTCTTCGACGGACTACGCCAAAACCCGATAGCTATCGGGTTTGGCTCTTACATAAATTTACTCTTTTCACACAACCTCGCGAGCAAAAAGAATTGTTATGTAATCACCGAAGGTAAAAGTAACAACACCGTAAATGCAGATAATCAAATAGATTTTTTCATCGCTATCACACCCCGAGTGTTTCATTATATTCTCTCACCGATATAACCGCGGAGTATACCCCTGACTGAATTTGAAATGTAAATTTCTTCAGCGTTCATTAAATCCTCAAGGGTAAATGCTTTTTCCCGGACTCTACCTTCTTCGAGCATCATTCGCCGGTAAACACCGTTCAGCAAACCGCTTTCAAGCGGCGGTGTGTAGAGTATACCATTTTGCTTTATGTAGATATTGGTAATTGCTCCTTCCGTTACCTCACCCCGTTCGTTTCGGAAGAGCACATCGAAATATCCTTCTTCATGCGCCTTTTTAAATTCCGATCGATACAATTCCCTGCGATTGGTCTTATGATAGAGAAAGCGGTCGGTTGAGTCGGTTGGTGTGGTACAGATCTTCAGCCGTACGGGTTGTTCTATTGAAGCGGGAATAGCAGCATGCTCAATAGCAATGAATCCGTCTTCCTGTAGCGTGAGACGAATTTTATACACACAATTTGTAGTAAGATTTTTTTCGTATCCGGTTAATGCTTGTTGAATCGATTCCCGATCGACCGGTATATCGAAATAGTTCGCCGAGTCCATCATACGGGCGAGGTGCATTTCCAAACGGTAATACCCGTTTTCATAGCGCATCGATTCGATTAACTCAACCGGTTTATACGGCTGCGTGAGAAAGTGTGCTTTGAGCAGGCATTCCTCGTATTCCGCCCCGGGATCGGAATCCCACACGATACCGCTGCCGATTCCCATCGAGCCGCGGTCGTCTTTGATCTCTATTGTGCGTATCGGTACGTTGAATACCG
>SKXH01000010.1 GCA_007128495.1 Bacteroidota bacterium | reverse complement strand
TTCAACTGAAACTGCTGTATCTTTGTATACAACGTTTTCAAACTCACATCGAGCACTTTTGCCGCCTGGCTTTTATTCCAGTTCAAAGTGTTAAGCACTTTCTGATAATGTTCCCGCTCTACTTCTTTCATGGAGGTAAGTGTACCGACACTGCTGTTATCGCCCGCATTTGTGCCTGCCATTGCCGTCGTTCTGCTCGGCAATGCAAGGTCTTTTGCCTCGATAACATCGCCCTGCGACAGGATCGCGGCCCGCTCTATAACATTCTCAAGCTCCCGAACATTGCCCGGCCAGTCGTACCGCATCAACATATCGATCGCATCGGATGATAATGTTTTCTCGACACGCGTTTTCATTTTTTTCTGGATAAACCATTGTGCAAGCCGCGGGATATCATCTTTGCGTTCTTTTAACGGCGGTAGTTCAAGCGTTATAACGTTAAGCCGGTACAATAAATCCTCGCGGAACTTCCCGGAAGCAACTTCGTTCTCAAGCCGTTTGTTGGTCGCTGATATGATTCGAACATCGGAGTGCAAGACCGTATTGCCGCCGACCCGGCGGTATTCACCCTCCTGTATAAAGCGAAGTATCTTGGGTTGAATTGCCATACTAATGTCGCCGACTTCATCGAGGAACAATGTGCCGCCGTTGGCTATCTCGACCAACCCCTGTTTTTGTTTTACCGCATCGGTAAAGGCGCCTTTCTCATGGCCGAACAACTCGCTCTCGATTAATGTATCCGAGATCGATGCACAGTTCAATGCAACAAACGGCTTATCGTCACGCAAACTATTTTTATAAATGAATTTCGCTACAAGTTCTTTTCCGGTTCCGCTTTGACCGCGTATCAACACGCTCGATTCTGTCGGCGCTATCTTAGCTGCAAGCCGTAATATTTTTTTGAAACTATCCGATTCGCCGATGATCTCCGTCGATCCAGCAAGCCGCTGCAGCTCCGTCTTCATCACCTCGTTTTGCATCATTAAATTTTTTCGCTCGATCGCGCGGCGAATAACTTTCAGAAGATCGTCAGAAGAATACGGTTTCGTAATGTAATCGTACGCACCAAGCTGGATAGCTTCTACCGCCAACTTGATTTCAACGAGTCCGGTAAGCATTATGGGCTGCGTAAAGGGACAGTTTTGTTGAATATATCGCAGCACCTCGAAGCCATCGATTTTCGGCATTTTAATATCGAGCAATGCTACATCAAACTGATCCGTTTGTAGTTTGTTTATTGCTTCTACACCGTTTGTGGTAACCGTTACGTCATATCCCTCTATAGTCAATAAATCTCTGAGCGATTCCCGCAATCCGGCTTCATCATCTGTTATAAGAATTTTTTCACCTTTAGTCTTCATAGGTATGTAAAATATACAATATTTTAATTATCATCAATAGGTAGAGATGTAAAATTTTTATAATATACTCCCTTTACCTGACATTGAGGAACTCCAAATCTTTTTGTATTTTCACTTAATAATTTCCCATAAAAGAAAAAGAGAGCACATCATGCAAAAAAAGCTTATAAAAGCACCCCGCGGACCTGAAATCACCTGTAAGGGCTGGCTTCAGGAAGCCGCCCTCAGAATGCTTATGAACAATCTCGATCCGGACGTTGCTGAAAACCCCGAAGATCTCATCGTATACGGCGGCACCGGCAAAGCGGCACGGAACTGGGATGCATACCGGGCAATTGTAATGAGTTTACGTGAGCTCGAAAATGATGAAACCCTACTCGTGCAATCCGGTAAACCGGTCGGAGTATTTAAAACGTATCCGGATGCACCGCGTGTGCTTATCTCAAATTCAATGCTGGTTCCGAAATGGGCTACCTGGGATGAATTCCGGCGGCTTGAGGGTCTGGGGTTAACGATGTACGGCCAGATGACCGCAGGGAGCTGGATCTATATCGGAACACAGGGAATCTTACAGGGAACATACGAAACCTTTGCGGAATGCTCCCGGAAATACTTTGACGGATCACTTGAAGGTAAATTATTGATCACTTCCGGTCTCGGCGGTATGGGCGGCGCACAACCACTTGCCGCCACAATGAACGGCGCTGCAACATTATGTATCGAGGTCGATAAATCACGCATCGAAAAGCGGCTTGAAACCGCGTATCTCGACGAAATGAGCACATCGCTCGACGACGCCCTTAAGAAAGCTCTCGACGCAAAAGAGGAAAAACGAGCTCTATCGATCGGCTTGCACGCAAATGCTGCCGATGTTTTACCTGAACTCGTAAATCGCGGTATCGTACCGGATGTGCTGACCGATCAAACGTCGGCGCACGATACATTGAACGGGTACGTTCCAGCCGGCATATCATACGAAGAAGCGCTCAAGCTGAGAACAAAAGATCCAGACGAGTACATAAAACGAGCAAAAGAATCGATTGCAACACACGTCCGTGCAATGCTCGAATTAAAGAAAAAAGGTTCGATTACATTCGATTACGGGAACAATATCCGGGGCGAAGCACAGGATAGCGGTGTCGATAATGCATTTGATATTCCGGGATTCGTGCCGGAGTTCATCCGGCCGCTCTTCTGTGACGGGAAAGGTCCGTTCCGTTGGGCTGCATTAAGCGGCGACCCGGCAGATATTCATCGAACCGACCGCGCGGTACTTGAAACATTTCCCGACGACGAACCACTGCACCGCTGGATTAAACAAGCTGGTGAGAAAATAAAATTCCAGGGACTACCGTGTCGTATATGCTGGCTTGGATACGGTGACCGCGCAAAATTAGGTAAGGTATTCAACGATCTTGTCGCAAATGGTGAAGTAGGTGCCCCGATCGTCATCGGACGCGACCACCTCGATTGTGGATCGGTAGCATCACCAAACCGTGAAACCGAGGGTATGAAGGACGGCAGCGATGCAATTGCCGACTGGCCTATTCTCAACGCACTTTTAAACACTATCGGCGGCGCGAGCTGGGTGTCGGTACATCACGGCGGGGGAGTCGGGATGGGGCTATCGATACACGCCGGTATGGTGATTGTTGCAGACGGAACGAACGAGGCGGAAAAACGGCTGGAACGCGTCCTGACCTACGATCCGGGTATGGGTATCATCCGCCACACCGACGCCGGCTACACCCGCGCTATAGAGAACGCACGAAAACATGGTGTAAATATTCCTCTGTTAGAATAACCCCGGTTTTGAATATACAAAACGATTTTGTGTCACAATATTATCTTGTATAAATAAGGAAAAAACATGTCATTCAGGGAACAGAAAGAAATGATCGAAGTCTTACGTGACTATGAGCAGAAGATGTCGCGGCAGGAGCAGGAGGATTTTGAGATGTTTGTAAAACGCCACAAAGACGATGAGGAGCTCGATTCGTTGGCGATGAAACGGCTCAAAGAGTTATACGAAAAATATTACGTCAACCGTCCGCGCAAACCCTTTAAGGATCCCTTCAAGAAATGAGACCGACCAGAATTCATCGCTCCAAAGAAAATGAACTCACCGTAACATGGGACGACGAGCATGTCGGTATCTATCCCTTGCAACTTCTGCGCGATAAGTGTCCGTGTGCAACCTGCAAGGCAGACAACGAGCAGGGCGGTACAATGCTCCCGATTTACGAAGAGGGAAAGTATCAGCTTTCGGGTGTGAAACAGGTCGGGCAATATGCCATTCAATTATCATGGCAGGACGGTCACGATACCGGTATTTACACTTTTGAATTTTTAAGATCGCTGTGTGCGTGTGAAAAGTGTAACGGATGATGTCTGTTTCAGATTTGTAATAAAAAACCCTCTTTTCCGCTAATACGGAAAAGAGGGCTGAAGCCACGTGCCTGCACGCCGAGGTAAATTCTATCGTCGAATTTACCCGAGCCGGATTTCGGCTCGCAGGCGTGAAATTGTGACCAAGGATCTATTCCGACGAGACGGTTTTATCTTCACCGTTTACGCGTGCAAGAAGCTCGGTCTTAACATGTTCGACCGTTTCACCGAGTGCGTCAGCGAACTTATCAAAATCTTCCTTATACAGAAAGATCTTGTGTTTCTCGTAGGTGTTTTCACCTACTCGCTTGCTCTCGGTTATCGTAATGTAAAAGTCTTTTCCTGATTTTGTCGCTTTTACATCGAAGAAATACGTTCGCTTACCTGCACGAACTCGCCTCGTGAAAAGTTCTTCATTGTAAGTTTTTTCCAAGGTCGACCTCCTCCTCGTTTTTTCTTTGTTTTTAGTGGTTTATTAGGTTTATTAGATTAAGAAACAATTAGTTAAAACTTCACACAAATTGGTATGATACGCATCACCTTCGTATCACGGTTACTTTTGATTTACCAACCTCCGTTCCATCTTCCGATATCCCGATGATGATATAAACACCGCTGGCAACCTGCCTGCCGGAATCGTCCCGTCCGTCCCAGAAAGCAACTCTGCCGCCGGGTGAGTCAAATGACCTGACCAACCGACCGTCGATAGACAATACCTTCACGGATGAGTTTCGCATAAGTCCGTCGATTTTTAATTCCTGCTCTGCCGGTATCCGGTACGGGTTCGGTGCAATAAACAGATCATTAAACGCGGCTCGCGGAGCAACCGCCACCGTTTGCACACTTGATAGCCCGCGGTCGGTACCAAAATATGCTATACCATTTTCATCATCGAATGCGACCGATTGAACATCGTTCACAAGCAATTGATTGTCTGTATTTTCCATACTGTAATGGCGCACTAATGATGTTCCGTCGGGTGATACCAGGAAAACACCTTCCTGTGTTCCCACCCATTTTCTGTTTAACGGATCGACTGCTATGCTGTTAATATACTGATCTTGCAGTACGAATATATCGCGTACCGATGCCTGCGGTTCTTGTGGACTCGCGATTGCAGCCAACCCCGCTTCGGATCCGACCCAGATTTCACCCCGGTTATCTTCGACAACGGCAGTAATGTTATTTGACGGCAGCCCGTTCGAAGCGGTTACCAAACCCCATCCGTCGGCATTGCTACCGATAGATCGGTGTTCATTAAAATAAAAGAGACCGCGCTGTGCCGGATCGACAGAAATGATCCATTTAGTATCGTGTCTATCGACAATGATGTCGGTGAAATTTGTGGCAAAGGTATTACGTAAATTCCGGTGAAATTCCCATGAACCATCGGGCGACCACCGGGCGAGTGGTCTTCCGTTATCGGCATTGTAATTTGTCACCCATACATTTCTTTCACTATCCATAGCAGTACTACCGATAACCACAAAACTCGTTGATCCTGACGTCGGTTCAAGGCCGTGATTGAGGTAAAAATGTTCTATAATCGCACCGTCATCTTCGTACACTATATCCCCGCTTGTTCCGATAGTATTGCTGTTCCCGGAAATGAAGCGGGATACTCCCTCACCCCATAAACTAAGCCAAACCGTACCGTCATCCATGGCACGAACATTGTGATATTTAAATAACGACATATCACGGCTTTCTGACGTTACCTGATCCTGGAATGAATACGTCATTCTCGTAACATTCAACCATTGTTCGTCCGGAGCAGCATCCGGGCTATAACGCATAAATCCGTTGGCGATAGTTGTACCACCGGTTCCCGACCAAATATTACCGAATTGATCGACATCGATGCTTATGAAAAAATTAGTTGAAGGACCTTCCGGCATAAAATACTGCCAACTTTCGTCAAGATATGCAACACCGTAATTACGAACGAGTACATAGACCGTTCCATCGGCAGCAAGCACTCCGTTTACGTTGCCCGGGAGACGTCCGCCGAAACTTGTGATGTTACGATTACTGTCTATCCGGTACACATTACGTTCCGTTGCATAGTAGAGGTAATCATCGTTTGCAAGTGCTACAATGTTGTTCTGCACCCCGGAAATAGTATTCCATGAATTACCATCGTAGTAGGCAAGTCCTGCAGTGGTTGCAATGTATACATCATTATTAAAAATTGCAATATCATTGATGTTTTCAGATGGAAGTTGATCACTAAATGTTACCCACCGGTCGGGAGCGGCAAGAAGCGGGTCATCGATATTTCCACGGGCCACCCCGTGCGTGGTAGCGATCCAAATATGGTTTTCATTATAGGCGATCGCAGTGGTTGGAGTCTGGGTTGGGAATTCTCCAAACTTTATATATGAATCGTTAAACTCATTACGGGAAACAGAATACACACTTACACCGAAGCTGGTGCCGACGTAAAGTGTATCTCCCCGTGAAGCAAGTGTAGTAATGTCACGTTGTGCAAAATCGGTTCGTACAATATCGCGTACCCTCGTCCACGAGTTATCCGACGGATCGTAGCCGTCAAGCAAACCACCGCTCGCACCGATCCAGATTTTGCCGCTCTCACTACCGACAATTGCGGTTAAATCAATTGCCGATAGTCCTTCAGAGGTCGTAAGCGTTTCGATTATATCTCCGTTATTCGTATAACTGAACATACCGCCGCTTGTTATCACATAGCTTATACCATCTTGTTGAACTGCAGCACGCGGCTGATTCATCGCAGTAAAATTGCGCCATTGCTCATTCCCGCTATAGGTAATCTGCATCATAGCACAACTTAAAAATACAATTCCAACTAACCGAATCACGGACTATCCTATCCCCGCATTATCTTTAATAACTTTATTTAATTTGCTCTAACAGTCTGACCATTTCGATCGCACCGAGTGCAGCATCCCAGCCGCGGTTACCGGTTTTCCCACCGGCGCGTTCCATCGCCTGATCGGTGGTATCGGTTGTAAGAACCCCGAACATCACCGGGCACCCACCACTTAGCGCAACCTGTGCAATACCTTTTGCCGCTTCGCCCGCGACATAATCGAAATGAGGCGTATCGCCCCGGATGACCGCTCCGAGACAGATGATTGCGTCATACTTACCGGATTTACTGAGGCGCTGTGCGACCACCGGTATCTCGAATGAACCGGGACAATAAAATTCAGTTATCGATTCTTCATTTCCGCCGTGGCGGAGAATACAATCTTTAGCTCCATCGAGCAGACGGTTCGAAATAGTTTCGTTAAATCTGCTTATGACAACTGCAAACCGAAGTCCTTTGGCATCTAATGATCCTTGTACGACCATGAAAGTTTATCCTTATTATATAATATCAGGCAACAAGCCGTTTTCGCATTGCATCTATATAATTAAGCGACACACCGTACCGTCCGATGTTTCCCTCGTCATCCCGTTTTCCGCCATGAAAATCCGATCCGCCGCTCTCGAGCAAATAATATTCCCGTGCGATCCCCCGATAATATTCCGATTTCGAAGTATTCAACGATGGATGTGTCGTCTCGATGCCGTCGATTCCGGCTTTTATGATATCGAATAATACCGTATCGCCCAATGCATCGTTCGGGTGTGCAATGAATGAGAGACCGCCTGCCCTGGCGATCATTGCCACGGCATCTTTTACATCAAGCCGGTACTTTTCGACATAAGCCGGGCAGCCGAACCCGATATATTTATGAAACACCTCAAGATAATTTTTTACGCGTCCTGTTTCAAGTACTGCTTCTGCGACGTGCGGTCTCCCGATTGATCTGCCTTCGGCATTCTCGAGTACAACATCGATCGAGACGGGTATTTTGAGCTCATTTAACCGGCTGACCATTTCACGTGCACGTTTTACACGCTGTCCGCGAAAGAACTCGAGATAATCCCCTAACTCTTTATCATTATGATCGATAAAATATCCGAGGATGTGTACTTCACGGTTACCGCATGCTGCACTTAGTTCGATTCCGGGGATAACTTCTATATTATGCGATAATCCGCACTCAATGGATTCTTGAATTCCATTTACAGAATCATGATCGGTTATCGATACTATGGAGAGTTTTTTTTCGGCAGCTCTCCGGATCACATCTTCGGGAGAGAAGGCGCCATCGGAATAGCACGTATGCATATGCAGGTCACCGCCCGGCGGCTGTTGTGCACGTTTCCCCACCAGTGACGGATCTCCCGAAAGATAATCGAATTGTCGAATGCTTCCTAACTTCTCCATGAAATCAACTTCTGCCGTTACGAATAAGAATTTTTAAATTTATCAAAATTCGGGATAATAAGTGAATTTCCCTGCTGCTCCAGTAATCCTTCTCTGATAAATTGGTGAATTGTTCGGGAAATGGTTTCACGGGAAGTGCCCGCCATATTTGCAAGATCCTGCTGCAAGGGAAAATCGGGGATAATAACTTTCCCCTTTTTTATTTTTCCTGTATCATCTGCAAGCTGGAGGATGACACTGGCAACACGCCCGACGGCATCCTTCAGGGAAAGACTTTTAATTTGTCCGTCTGATCTGCGCAAACGGCGTGTTAATTCACGAAGGAGCGAGACGGCAACATGCGGGGATCTTTCGATAAGATGGAGAAAATCCCGCCGGTGGATCATAAAGAGCTCAGAATTATCGATTGAAACAACCGTTGCCGATCTGGGCAAGCCGTCGAGAATTGCCATTTCTCCGAAGAAATCTCCTTTACCGAGTATTGATAAAATTACCTCACCGCCATCGTCGTCAGTTCTGACAATCTTGACTTTACCGGAAATGATAATAAATAGAGCCGCTCCCTCTTCATCTTCCAGAAACACGATCCCATTTTTTGAAAATTTTTGATTAATGCCTATTTCCGCAACTTTTTTAATTTCCTCATCGTCCAAGTCGCTAAAAATCGGAACCGCCTTTACTAAATCAACTATGTCCATATAACATTGAATCCCATCGTTTGTGGATCATATCTCTAAACCTCCGGGGGGATCATTGCAGGTTACGCCCGAAAAGAACTATAAGTTCTTGTAAAGATACATTTTACCGCATTGAATGTCAAGACAATTAAACAATTTTAATATTCCGGCTGCCGCATATCAGGAGAAGATATTTTTAAATTTCTCATATTCATTTATAATGAAAGTATTGCCTTGCTGATCGACATATCCAAGCCGCATAAACTGGCGGATGGTTCGCGATATAGTTTCCCGTGAGGTTCCGGCCATATTGGCAAGATCCTGTTGCAGCGGGAAATCGTCTATGTAAACCTGTCCCTTTTTTATCTTGCCCGAATCATCGGCAATCTGGATGATAACGCTCGCGACCCGTCCAACTGCATCTTTAAGCGATAAATTTTCTATCTGCGTGTCAGCTTTCCGGAGCCGGCGCGTTAGTTCACCAAGAAGCGATGTCGCTACCTGCGGAGAACCCTCGATTAATTTAATAAATTCCCGGCGATTAATAACAAACAACTCTGAAGCGGCAAGCACAACGACGGTCGCCGACCGGGGCATTCCATCAAGCAATGCCATCTCGCCGAAAAAATCCCCCGGCCCGAGAATCGACAATATTACTTCCCTCCCCTCGTCATCGGTTCTTACAATTTTTACCTTGCCCGTGGAAATGATAAATAATATTGCTCCCGCCTCTTCTTCTAAAAAAACAATTGAATTCTTCGTATACTTTCGTATTAACCCGATGTCTACGATCTGTTTTATCGTCGATTCTTCCAACTCACTAAATATCGGCACGGATCGAATGAGATTATGTGTATCCATGAGTGCTGTACTCCGTCAGGTTTTCGATAGTTTTTATAGCACGCCATCATTAGCGTGTACGTCCCGATTTGTTTTGTAGAAAGCTATACACCGTTCTATCTTCCGCACATATTATCAACCGGTTGCCGTATAAAAGCGGTGTTGTTTTAAGCCGGCTGTCTGCATCATACGACCATTGCAGCGAACCCTCACTCTTACTGATTACATATACATTATTATCTAATGATACTAAATATACAAAATTTCCGCCAATTAAGGGAGTGGCATTCACAACACTTTTCGCACTGAATTTCCACTGCTCATCTCCGGTTAAGGGCGACAATGCTGTGACATCCCCCCCTGCATCTGCAATGATCAGGAGTTCGGCACTGACTGCGGGCGCGCTGTATATCCGCGCGCCGACATTACGGCTCCAGACCTGTTCACCGGTCGTTCTATCAAAACAATACACAATTGAATCTCTCGATGTAACATACACATGTTCACCGCCGATAACCGGGGTGGTCATAAGCGTTCGTAGTGTATCTGATTCCCATATTATCTCCCCCTTTTCATAGTTTAGCGCAAACAGTTTACCTCCGGAGGTACCGGCAAAAACAGTGCTATCAGCAGCGGAGGGAGAAGAATACAGCATCCTGCCGGCATCGTGCTTCCATTTTTCAGTGCCGGTTTCAGGATCCATTGCATAGAGGGTACCGTTACGGGCGGCAACAAAAAGCCGATCATTATGTATCAATGGGGACGACTCAACGGGACCGAGATTTTTCTTCCATGTTTCTTTCCCTTGCAGCAGGTCGTATGCAATGATCGTATTATCGCCGTCGGCAAGCGGTATAAAGATTACATCGCCGTGCAGTGCAGCCGAGGCAGATATCGGTTCATCGAATTTCCGGCGTCCGATGCGGGTTCCGGTATGTATGTCTATAAGATGCAATTCGCCGTGCAAGGTCGTAACAAAAAGAACTTCACCCTTAGCGAGGAGTGCATTCGATGCAAAACCGCCACCCGCATTATATTCCCAATCGGCGGTAAAAGGAGGTGAAGCAACGACTTGTTGAAAATGGGTTCGCTCTGGCGATCCTGCTCCAAGCAGCCAATCATAATCACCGGCGGGTATTGACTCATCAAGCTTCAGACTGGAACATCCTGCAAACGATAACAGTGAGATAATGACAAGAACGCGTTTCATTTAAAAATCCCATCCGAAGAAAAATTGGTGAAACAATCCGCTCTGCAACCGGGTAAAATTATCCTCAATCCGTTTGCCGACGTCGTATCGCAAAACTATGATACCGCCGATGTTCCAGCGCAGTCCGCCGCCGATGCTTCCGAGCGTTTCTTCATAGGTGGTATCCCACACACTTCCCGCATCGAAGAACAATGCACCGCGGATAGAACCTAATCCGATGCCACCAAAGGGAAACAGGACACCGAGCTGATCTATGAACGGAAAGCGCAATTCGTGACTTGTTAACCACAATTTCTGACCTCGCAGCGACCAGCGCGGATAACCGCGTAAATCCCAGCTTCCGCCCATAAAAAATCGCCGGGCTTCTTCACCATGGTTATAAAAAATTTGAAATCGGGATGCGTATGCCGAGCGCTGCCCGAGCCGGAGATAATGCCGGTAATCAGCCATTATTGTGTAATAATTTACGTTATTATACTGAATATCAGTGGTGTATGCAAGCCGGAGAAGCAAACGCCGTCCGTCGAGCGGACCCGTCCTGCCCCATAAAGAGTTATCATGGATAAACGAAACAGAGTTCGACACCATCAGGGCTTTTCGCTCGGTAACATCCTGAAAAAGCTGCTTGTTCGAATGGCTGAGTGATGATGAGAATTCAATGCGTTTGAAATGGGAGAGCGGATAACTGAGCGCAAAATACCCGCCGAACAATCGTTCGTAAAAATAAAGATCGGGATCGGTTAAGTCGTACCGTCTGCCGGCGAAATGAAATATGCCGTAGGTAAAATTCGTGCGCCGCAGCAATGATACTCTCGAAATTGCTATATTAAAACTTTCGAGGAATTCATCCTGCGATTGAGCCGTATTATAAATGAGAAAATTGTAGCGCTCGTTCCCGAGCATATCGCTCAACGATATGACCGCTCCGCCGCTGGTACCGAAAATCGGGTCGGTTGAGATTTGACTTTGCGCAATATCGAGCGTATAACTCGGTTGGTATGGTTTAACCTGTGCATCAATCTCCGCGCGAAGTTTATCGATATCCCATCCGTTGAGTGACGGTGCCGTATCGAATACCGATTCATCCGACCGTTCTGCAATTGTTCCGGATATGTCATTTAATTTCCGAATCTGAAAACTTCCACGTTCGTATGCGGTAAACAATAACTCATCGTTATTGGTCCACGAGGGATCGAAAGATCCGGTTGTAAAATCGGTCAGACGGGTTAGTGATTGGGGATTTTCTTCCTCCATATTCATCGACCAGATGTTACGGACCCCGTTTCTGTCGGATACAAAAACAAGCCGCGTTCCGTCGGGTGACCACGTCGGTGTCCGGTGATGGCTTCGGCCGTTCGTCAATGCATTGATTTCACCGGATTCCAGATGATATTCAAAGAGATTATAATAGCCGGCTCTGCCATACATCGACCGGTCGGAACTGAATACAATTCTATCATTCTGCGGAGACCAGGCAGGATCACGGTCATCATATATATCGTGCATCAACTGCTCCAGCGAATTATCTTCAACATTGTAAATATAAAGGTTGCGGTACCCGTTCATATTTACGCCGGCAAATGTCAATCGATTTGAATCCGGAGACCAATTCGGCGAGTTGATCATAACCATTTCATCAAAGCGCAATGTTTCGATGCGTTTGTTCAGCCGCACATCGAAGAGGTGAATAACATCGCTTTCACCGCTCTTTGTCACGAAGGCCAGGATCCCTTCGTTCGATATGTGGATTGAATTTTGTGACACCCTTACCGATTCAAAATCGCTTGTGCGCTCACCTTGAATAACCACTTCCGGGGCGGGCTTCGAGTCGTCGAGGTTCAAACGAAACAAACTGGTATAGCCCGTATGATTGCCGACAAAATACACTTCACGTTTATCGTTGATCTCCGTATACACCGGTGTCGCGTTATATCCATCGGTAATTATCTTTTCGCTTACCCGGCTCGGATGATCGCTCTCAGCCATCAAGGGATAATAATTTTTCTTTAAATGATACAGCCACTTTTCATCGAATTCACGGTAATCCAATCCGATCGTTTTTTTCATTACATCGCTGAACGAACTTGAATACCAGAAGTTCTCCAGAAGCAACAACACCGCCTCCTCACCGAACTCATGCGCGATAAACTGAACCGCGTTCTGACCCAGTTTATACATAAGATAAGAACCGTAGTACCGTTCGATATTTGAAAGTCCGACGATGTAATCATTCAAAATCGCATCGCGGATCATCATATCGGCCTGCGTATCCCATTCGGTCGACCAGTACTCTGCAAGTCCTTCGACGAACCAGAGCGGCGGCAGCCGGTCGGCTGGTTTGCGGCGGTCGCGCAAAACCTGACGCAGCTTGCTTGTCATAAATACGTGTACAAGCTCATGTTTTATAACATGCTCGAACTGTGCGAGGGAGCCGTTGAACGGAATCACAACGCGCCCTTTGATGAATTCAAAGAAACCGCCGACCCCTTCGGGGATAAAGCCGGGGGTAACGTTAGTCTCTTGAAAATGGAGATGTGAACTATAGAAAATTAACGGTATACGGCCTGATACCGTATGATTGAATTTTTGCTCGAGCGCTTTATAACTTTCCTCGGCCATAAAAGCGCCCCGCTCGGCGAGGTCCTTCATCTCCGAGTAGTAGTAAATATCGAAATGGTCGGTTTGCAGAACATGCCAGTCGAAATCGGTGTACTGGACTTTATTCCGTCCGAACCAGTAAAACTGCCCGTCTGCGTATTCCGCAAAAAATAAAAGAATAAGGAGGGCTATCAGAACCCGCTGTCCGTTCATCACTTTGTACTCTTGTATGATGCTATAAATCCCTTATCCAATAATGTGAGAAGAACTGCGGAGAAAATCAAGATTACAAATAAAATTTCATGGGGATTTCGATGTAATCTACATTCGGATGATCGAATAGTTCATACACCACATCCGGATCCATTGTCACCGAAACCGCGCCGAATGTTTTGTAGACTATATTGATCTCTATGTTCTTACCGCAAAGCAAATGGAGTGCTTCTTCAAATTGTTCTGCGGTAAGTGCAGCCCGGTATCCGTCATTATCCCGCATACGCTCGCTTTCAGGCGCCTTCAATCCGATCATAGCCCGACCATCGTGTGACGCGATCGAGTCCCGTAACACTGTTGCATCTATATCCCACGGACGCGGTTCCTCCGGCATATCCACATAACGACCGGGAATATCGATCAAACCCTCCACGATTTCATCGTCGCATCGATAT